>NZ_JAYESI010000200.1:0-221 GCF_041903675.1 Corallococcus sp. RDP092CA
TGGCCCGTCAGCAGCGGCTGTACCTGCGCGAGGGCCTGGTGGTGGAGGCGCAGACGCTCTGGGACCAGCTCGACGCGCTGGCCGGCCACCTGCAGAAGTCTTACGAGGCGCTGCTGGCCGAAGTCTTCACCTCGCCCGTCATTCACGCGGACGAGACGTACTGGCTGCTGTTGGAGAAGGGGCCGGGCACCAAATGGTACGCCTGGACGGTGGCCTCACCG
>NZ_JAYESI010000201.1:0-219 GCF_041903675.1 Corallococcus sp. RDP092CA
GGGACTCCTTCTTCGAATTGGGCGGCCACTCCCTGCTGGCCACCCAGGTGGTGTCGCGCGTCCGCGCGGAGTTCAACGTGGAACTCCCTCTGCGCGCCCTCTTCGAGTCCCCCACCGTGGAGGCCCTGGCCGGACGGCTCCACGGAAGCGCGAGCTCCCTTGCGCCGAAGCTCCCCCTCGCCACTCATGGCGGCCCGGTTCCGCTCTCCTTCGCCCAGC
>NZ_JAYESI010000202.1:0-218 GCF_041903675.1 Corallococcus sp. RDP092CA
TTCTAGGGCGTGTCCGCAAATAAATCGAGCGCAGCCGGGTGTTAGAAGGGCATGAGCCGAGGAGAACTGACAGACGCGCAATGGGAGCGGTTGGCCGGACTGCTGCCGCCCCAGAAACCCGCGCGGGGGCGTCCGAACAAGGACCACCGCGAAGTGCTCGACGGAATCCTCTGGGTGTTGCGCACGGGGGCGCCGTGGCGGGACGTGCCTCGGGAGCA
>NZ_JAYESI010000203.1:0-214 GCF_041903675.1 Corallococcus sp. RDP092CA
TGCTGACGCTGACGCGCGCGGTGCGTGTCTTCGCATACGCAGCCCCGGTGGACATGCGCCGGGGTTTCGATGGGTTGAGCGCCCTCGTCGAGCAGCAGTTGGGGCAGCAGTTGCTCAAGGGCGACGTCTTCCTCTTCGTCGGCCGGTGTAGGCGACGGGCCAAGGTGCTGCACTTCGACGGCACGGGCCTGGTGCTCCTCACCAAGAGGCTCTT
>NZ_JAYESI010000204.1:0-212 GCF_041903675.1 Corallococcus sp. RDP092CA
GGAGGTGTACGACGACGCGGACGTCATCAACCGCTCGCTGGACGGGGCCGAGGACGCCTTCGTGGAGCTGTACCACGCGCTGGGCCAACTCCTGTCCCGCCCCGTGGACAGCATCGCGGGGCTGCGCCACCTCCCGGCCGGCTTGGCGGCCCTCATCTCCTCGTCGCCTGCGTACTGGGAGCGCTTCCAGTTCATGACGCAGGGCGAGCAGA
>NZ_JAYESI010000205.1:0-209 GCF_041903675.1 Corallococcus sp. RDP092CA
AGCTTTGAAGCAACCTCCGCTTGCCTTCGAGCGACAGCGCCTCAGCCGCCATGTCAATGCCGCGCAGCGCCACTACCGGGACTACCGGCTCGAACTCTCGAGGTGCCTGCGCCACCGCCTGCAGCTTCGCCTCGCTTGCCTTGAGCAGCGCGGAGACCGCCTCGGGCACTTCCAGCGTCACCTTCACCATGGCCGGGATTTCTCCCACG
>NZ_JAYESI010000020.1:0-162120 GCF_041903675.1 Corallococcus sp. RDP092CA
GCGGCCGTCTTCGTCGTCCTGGCGCTCGTCGCGGCCCGGAAGCTCTTCGGCAGGAAGCGCGCGCCGGAAGCCCCCGGGAAGCCCGAAGCCGAGGTGCCCCAACTGCCCGAGGAGCGCCCCGAGCTGCGCGTGGAGCTGCCGCCCAACGAGGCGGAGCTCGCCCGACGCCAGGAGCTGGATGACGCCCACGCCCGCATGGACGAGCTGCGCCGCCTGCGCGAGACGGCCTCGTTCGCCGCCCACGACGCGAAGGACGCGGCGGAGAAGGCCCGGCTGGAGGCGGAGGTCCGCGCCCTCAAGGAGCGCGAGGAGGAGGCCAAGCGCGTCGAGTACCGCGCCAAGAAGGCCCTCGACGAAGAGACGCGCGAGCGCCGCAAGCGGGAGCAGGCCGAGGCGGTGCGCCTGCGCGAGGAGGCCGCCCAGGCGGAGGCCGCCCAGGCGGAGGCCGCCCGTCAGGCGGAGGCCGCCGCGGCGCGCGCCAAGGTGGAGGCCGAGGGCGGCCGCACGCTGGCGCAGGGCCTGGACCGCACGAAGAACCAGGGCTTCATGGCGCGGCTCAACGGCCTCTTCGGTGGCCAGCGCACCATGGACGAGTCCGTCCTGTCGGAGCTGGAGGAGATCCTCTTCACCGCCGACATCGGCGTGCGGACCGCGGACCACCTGGTGGAGGTAGCGCGCGACAAGCTCAAGCGCGCGGAGCTGAAGGACCCGGAGCGCATCAAGGGCGCCATCCGCGACGAGGTGGCGCGCATGGTGGACCTGCCCGTGCCCCGCTCGCTGGAAGGCGGAGGCCCGCCGCACGTGGTGATGGTGGTGGGCGTCAACGGCGCCGGCAAGACGACGACCATCGGCAAGCTGTCCGCGAAGCTCACCGGCGAGGGCAAGAAGGTGGTGCTCGCCGCGGGCGACACCTTCCGCGCCGCCGCCACGGAGCAGCTGGACGTGTGGGCCGAGCGCGCGGGCGCCCAGCTGGTGAAGGGCCCGGAGAACGGCGACCCGAGCGCCGTCATCTTCGAGGCGGTGAAGAAGGCCCAGACGGAGGGCGCGGACGTCATCATCGCGGACACCGCGGGCCGGCTGCACACCAAGGCCCCGCTCATGGAGGAGCTCAAGAAGGTCAAGCGCGTGATGGACAAGGCGCTGCCCGGCGCCCCCCACGAGGTGCTGCTCGTGCTGGACTCCACCAACGGGCAGAACGCCATCCAGCAGGCCAAGCAGTTCCACGAGGCCGTGGGCGTCACCGCCATCGCGCTCACCAAGCTGGACGGCACCGCCAAGGGCGGCGTCATCATCGGCATCTGCGACGAGCTGAAGCTGCCCGTGGTCTGGGTGGGCGTGGGCGAGAAGATCGCCGACCTGCGCCGCTTCGAGCCGCGCGAGTTCGTGCAGGCGCTGTTCGACTGAAGCGGCCCCGCCCTACTGCCCCATGAGCTGGGGCAGCAGCTGCTCCAGGAGCTGCTGCGTCTGGGCATCCAGCTTCACGCCGCCCAGGCCGCCGCCCATGGCCTCCATCAGCCCCTGGAGGTCCGCCGCGCCCAGGTCCTCGTCGCCGTGGGCCTCCTCCCACCAGCGCGTGCGCAGCCGCGTGAGCGCCTTCGCGTTCGCGGGGCTCGCCTTCGCCAGCTCCTGCGTGAAGCACGCCTTGCACGCCCACTTGAAGCGGTACGTGTCCACGTAGGCGCGCAGGGCCTTGAAGAAGGCGCTGTCCCCCACGAGCTTGCGCGACGCGTGGTGCAGCAGCGGCGCCTTGCCGTACACGAGCGCGCCGTACTCCAGCTCGCCGCCGTCGAAGTCACCCGTGGGCCGGTCCGCGCGGCCGTCGCTGCCGCCCGCCATCCGGAAGAACTGGTAGGGCATCACCAGGGCTTCGTTGCGCAAGGACTCGGCGGCCTCCGGGCCGTGGACCCACTCCATGTAGAGGAGCGCCGCGTACTGGGCCAGGGACTCGTCCACCACCGGATCGTGGATGGGGTCCGAGCCCACGAGCCCCGCGAAGTACTGGTGCGCCACCTCGTGCGCCACGGTGAACTCCAGCGTGCGCTCCAGCGACGCGCCCACCTGGGCGCCCACCTGCGCCAGCATGCCCGCGCCCTGCGCGTCCAGCATCTCCTGGAAGGCCTCCATGCCGGGCATGCCCACCAGCATCGACAGCGGGTCCTGCTTCGCGCGGTAGAGGGACGTGCCCACCGTCACCAGCCCGGGGAACTCCATGCCGCCCGCGCCGCCGCTCAGGGGCGCCTGCACCACGCGGAAGTGGGTGTAGGGCAAGGGGCCCAGCCGCTTCTCGAACTCCGTCAGGGCCTGCGACGCGTACTTGAGCACGCGCTTGCCCACCGCCGCGTCCTGCGCCGCGAAGTGGCTCTCCACCGTGACGCCGCTCACCGTGGCCGTGGCGGACTGGTAGCCGCGCGTCACCAGCACCGGGAAGTCGCGCACCGCCGCCGCCGCGAAGCTGTAGCGCACCCGGCCGTCGCGCTCCGGCACCGCCCCCATGGGCGTCCCGGTGGCGTGCGCCGCCCACCCCGCCGGCACGGTGAGCGTGGCCAGCACGTGCGCGGGCTCGTACAGCGCCAGGTCCCCCGTGCCCTGCGGGCCCGCCCACGGCTGCCCCTGGTCATCCACCGGGGGCACCTGCGGCACCACGCCCACCAGGCTCACCACGTCCGCCGTGGCGGAGAAGGCCCCGTGGTCATCCGCGCCGCCCTTCGCGCCGCCCCCCAGCAGTCCGCCCGCGCCCAGCAGTGACTCCGCGCCCGGCGCCGCCTTGGGCACCGTGCCCTTCACCGCGACCTCCAGCGCCACCTTGCCGCCCGGGGCCACCGGCGGCTCCACCGCGATGCGTTGCAGCGTGGGCTCCGGCCCCACCTCCAGCGCCACGGCCTTCCCGTTGAGCTTCGCGCCGGACAGCGTCACCTGGCGGGAGCGGGTGTTGGGCGTCAGCCGCAGGTACAGCTCCGTCACCGGCCGGGGCCCCTTCGCCACCAGCTCCACCTGCACCTTGCCCCAGACGCGCCGCTCCTTCGGCTCCACCTCCAGCTGCACGCGGTAGAGCGGCACGGACTCCAGCGGACCCAGCGCCCGCGCGGCCCGATCCCGCTCCTCCGGCTTCAGGTGCTGGAGGCACAGCTGCACCTCCGGCGCCACGCTGGCCGCGCCGGGGACGGCGGGGGCGGGAGGAGGGGCCGCGGCCCCAGGGCTCGCGACCAGCGCGCACAGCAGCCACCATCCGGGGAGGGTCCGCATGGGAGGCATGCTAATTGACCCCGTCCGGGGCCGCTCGCTACAAGCCTCCGGGTGCGCCACTCGCGAACGTTGACCCTCTCCGCCGCCGCGCTGAGCCTCCTGGCCTGCGCGAAGCAGGTTCCCCCGTCCACCGCCGCCGCGCCGCCCGAGCCGCGCTCGGTGCAGTTGCTGAGCGCCACGCCCGAGCGAGAGACCGCGCGCCTGGAGGCGAAGCGCGAGGACGTAGAGGTGGACACGCGCGAGGGTGAGCGCACGCCGCGCGTCGTCGCCACCGGCGAGACGCCGCAGCTGCTGCTGGACGGCGCCAAGGCCCAGCTCTGCGGAGACGCGGCCTGCACGCAGGGCTTCTCCGTGGACAACTTCCTCCTGCTGGAGGTGCTGGACACGAAGGGGAAGGTGTCGCGCCGCGCCGCCGTGGGCTTCGCGGACAGCGTCTTCATCGGCAACGAGCAGGTGGACAACGTGGGCCGGCGCGCCTTCAGCTTCGAGCCCAACGAGGTGGACGTCACCGCCCTGCTGCCGGAGTCCGAGCCCTTCCGCCTCCGCGCCACCGCGCTGGACTACTGGGGCGTGGGCCGCGTGACCAACGTCTTCCTCCGGCTGGAGCCCGGCGCGGGCCGCGCCGAGGACGACCTGCGAGGCCACTGAACGCGGCCCCGGTGGGTCCGGGCGGGCGCGGAGGGCGCACGCCCCGCGCGGTCAGAAGCGCACGCCGTTCGCGGGCAGGGCCGGGCGCAGGCTGGAGAAGCCAATCTGGCCGTCGCAACCCCCCTCGCCACAGACGGCCTCAGGGCTGAGTTCCGCCGGGCTCCGGGTCGCCGCGTAGGCCCCGGCGCCCGCCGCGGCGGCCACCACGCCCACGCCCACCCAGACGTACCACTTCTGGTACCAGGACTTGCTGGTGCTCTCCTTCACCTCCGGCGGCTGCTCGGCGCCCAGCGCCAGCCCGGGCTGGTCCATCGGCTCCAGGGACTTCGAGGGCTCCAGCACCGTCGAGCGAGGCGTGTCGCCCGCCTGCGCCACCGACGCGGTGGTGTCGGCGGAGGGACGCAGGCGCCCCTCCACGACGTAGAGCTGGCCGGCGCGCACGTTGATGTTCTTCACGTCCTTGAGCCCCGGCCCGCGGAACTCGATTTCGTGCGGCCCCTGGGTCAAGGGGTGGTTGTCGATGGGGGCGAGGCCCACGCGCGCCCCGTCCACGAACACCACCACGCGAGGCACGTCCGCGCGCAGGGTGGCGAAGCCCGTGGCCGCGTCCAGCGCGATGAGCAGCTCCGTCGTCAGGCCCGGCGCCAGCGTCACCTGCTGGTTGAACTCCAGATAGTTCTGGCGGCGGGCGATGACGATGTGCTCCCCCGGCGTCAGCTCCAGCGGTGTCTGGGGGTTCACCTCCTGGCCGTCCACCGTCACCTTTGCGCCACGCGCGTTGCTGCCCAGCTTGAGCGCGAGCGTGGCCTTCTGCGGCGTCGTGTCCTCGGCGGTGGCCGTCGCGGCGTTCTTGCCCGCCTTGCCCTTGCGCGCGCCCACCTTCTCCTTCTTGGGCGGCGTCTTGCGCTTCACCGTCGTCTTCGCCGGCTTCGCCGGCTTGGGCTTGGCCTTGGACTTGGTGGGCGGCGGCGTTGAAGGCCCCAGGAGCTCATCGATGTCCTGGGCGAACGCCGCGGACGGCAGCGCCAGGGTGGCGACGAGCGACAGGATGGCGAAGCGGCGGAGACTCATGTCGGTCCGAAGGTTAGAGAGTCACCCCAGGGGAAGCAAACACCGTCCCACCGGGCCGTCCGTTGGGAGAATATCCGCGCCCCATGCACCGCGCCCTCGTCACCCTCCCCCTTGGCCTCTGTGTCCTCTCGCTCACGGCCTGTCCGGGCAAGGCCCCGCCCCGGGTGGAGACCGCCACGGCCTCCACGCCGCCGCCCATCCACGTGCCGCCCGGGTGTGAGCAGGACCAGTCCGGCGACTACCACCACGCGCAAAACCCGGCCTTCCGGTACCTGGGCCAGGACGACGGCCGCACCCTGTCGCTCGCGGTGGTGCGCGCGTGGGCGGATGGGGGCGTGGAGTCCCCGGACGCGGGGTCCGTGGGCATCGTCCTCACCCGCACGCCGGAGGGCTTCGTGGGCGAGACGCGCGCCACCGGCTTCAGCGCCTCCGGCACGCCCTGCCCCGTCACCTTCCCCACGGAGGCCGTGGCCTGCACCGACGCCGGCCTCACGCTGAGGGCCGCGTCCAGCACCGCCATCGACGAGGGCTGCCGCCCCGCCACCTCCGGCCCCGCCCCGGTGCGCCAGGAACAGGTGCTGCTGCGCGGCGCGCCCGACGCGGGCCTGTAGCCCCACGGGGAAAAGCACCGCGCCGCCCTCCCCGCCCTGTGAATCCAGGTGGGAAGCGACGGCGCGAAGGGGAAGCGCGAAGCGGTGCCGGGGACTCAGGCCGCCTGGCGCGGCTGCTCCTCGGAGGACGTCACGGCGGGGGCGGCCTCGGCCACCTTCGCCTTGCCGGCCAGGCCCTGGAGCAGGCTGGACACGCCCACGTAGAGGAAGCCCGCCAGGAACAGGATGATGAAGGGCACCGACGTGTAGATGCGCGAGTCGATGGCGAACCACAGCGCCCCGGTGAAGTAGGCGGCGAAGAGCAGCTCCACCACCGGCATCAGCGTCTTGCTGCCCCGGTAGCTCTTCTTCACGGCCTTGACGCTCTTGCCCTCCGCGCCCGTCTTCGGCGTGCGCGCGAAGCCCGACTGCTGGTTGAGCAGCGCCTCGCCCACGGCCTTCGCGTTGTTGATGGCCAGGCCGATGCCCAGGCTCATCAGGAAGGGCAGGTACTTGAAGCGATCCCACCCCTTCACGCCGCGCTCGCGCTGGGCGGCCACGTAGAAGACGCAGACGCTGGCCGTGGCCGTGATGAAGAAGGGCAGGTCCAGGAACAGCGTGCCGTACAGGCCGTGCTGGAAGCGCACCACCATGCTGATGGGCATCAGCACGGACAGGAGCACCATCAACAGGTAGGCCATGTTGTTGGTGAGGTGGAAGAAGGCCTCGCGCTTCACCAGCAGCGGCAGGTCGCTCTTGAGGATGGTGGGCAGCAGCTTCTTCGCCGTCTGGATGGAGCCCTTGGCCCAGCGGTGCTGCTGGCTCTTGAAGGCGTTCATGTCCACGGGCACCTCCGCCGGGGAGATGACCTCCGGGAGGAACACGAACTGCCAGCCCTTCAGCTGGGCGCGGTAGGACAGGTCCAGGTCCTCCGTGAGCGTGTCGTGCTGCCAGCCGCCCGCGTCGGCGATGGTGGTGCGGCGCCAGATGCCCGCAGTGCCGTTGAAGTTGAAGAAGCAGCCGGCGCGGTTGCGCGCGGTGTGCTCGATGATGAAGTGCCCGTCCAGGAAGATGCTCTGCGCCTGCGTGAGGATGCTGAACTCACGGTTCAGGTGGCCCCAGCGCACCTGCACCATGCCCACCTTCGCGTCCGCGAAGAACGGCACCGTGCGCATCAGGAAGTCGGGGCTCGGGACGAAGTCCGCGTCGAACACCGCCACGTACTCGCCCGTGGCCAGCTTGAGGCCGTTCTCCAGCGCGCCCGCCTTGAAGCCCTGGCGGTTGACGCGGTGGATGTAGACGATGTCGTGGCCCTTCTGCCGGTGGCGCTCCACGCACGCGCGCGCGATGGCGCACGTCTCGTCCGTGGAGTCGTCCAGCACCTGGATCTCCAGCAGCTCGCGCGGGTAGTCGATGCGGCACACCGACTCCACCAAGCGCTCCACCACGTACATCTCGTTGAAGATGGGCAGCTGGATGGTGACCCTGGGCAGCGCCTTCAGCGTGCCGTTGGGCGTCGGCAGCTTGAACTTGTGGCGGTAATACAGAAACGCCATGCGGTAGCGGTGAGAGCCGTAGACCCCCAGCACGCTCAGCAGGCTGAAATAGACAGCCAGGAAGATGATCTCGACGGTGGTCATCAGTGACGCTCAGCCCCTCCCGCTGGCCCTGTCGCCAGCGGTCCTACCAGACGTGGCGGCATGCCAACCGACCGCTCACGCTGACCGCCGCCTGTGGGTCTGCTGAGCCCCGCCCCGTATGTGCCCGTAAAGACAGGGCTTTGACCTTCCGGCTACTGATCGCCGGCGGACAATAGGGAGCCACCCGGGTCGTGTCAAACTATTCCCCGGATTCGAGAGGCTTTGAAAGGCGATTTTAACGCAGGATGTCACCCCTTTCTTCCCTGCGTCAGGGCGAGGCTGGGGACCTTCACGGCCCCGGCTGGAGACGACGTCCCGGGTGCTCCGAGCGATGGAGGACCTAGCGGGCGGCGCGCAGGGGCACGGGCACCACCGGCGTGACGGCAGGGCCTTCCGCCACGTGGGACTCGTCACGGGTGGCGAGCTCCAGCACGCCCTGCACCAGCGCCGGGAAGTCCAGGCCCGCCCGGGCGGCAATCTTCGGCAGGAGGCTGGTGGGGGTGAAGCCCGGCAGGGTGTTCACCTCCAGGACGACGTCGTTCTCCGTGTCCGAGCACATCAGGTCCACGCGGCCGTAGCCCCGGCAGCCCAGGGCGCGGTACGCCGCGAGCGCGAGCGCCTCCACGTTGACGCGGCGCGTGTCGGACAGGCGGGGCGGGAGGAAGTACTGGGCGCCGCCCTTGTACTTGGCCTCGTAGTCGAAGCCCTCGCGCGGGTAGGACACCTCGCAGCTGCCCAGCACGCGGTCGCCGAGGATGCCCACGGTCACCTCCTGGCCCTGGACGAAGCGCTCCACCAGGGCCTCGCCGCCGAAGCGGCACGCCTGGGCCACCGCGGGCACCAGCGCCCCGGCGTCGTGCACCACGGACAGGCCCACGGACGAGCCGCCCTTCGCGGGCTTCACCACGCAGGGGAAGCCGCTGTCGCCGTGCAGCGCGAGCGCGCGCTCCGCGTCCTCGCGGGCCACGCGGTAGCCCCGGGGCGAGGCCAGGTTGTGCAGTTGGAAGAGCTTCTTCGCCATGGGCTTGTCCATGGCCAGCGCGGAGGCCAGCACGCCGGAGCCGGTGTAGGGAAGCTCCAGCAGCTCCAGCAGGCCCTGCACGCGGCCGTCCTCGCCCATGCGGCCGTGCAGCGCGATGAAGGCCACGTCGAGGTCCGCCGCGCGCAGCGCCCGGTCCAGGCCGGGGCCCGCGAAGACGCGGGTGACGGCGTGGCCCAGGGTCTCCAGGGCCGCCACCACGGCCTCCCCCGTCTTGAGCGAAACCTCCCGCTCCTCGCCCCACCCGCCCATCAGCACTCCCACGCGCTTGCCCATGTCGATGATGCCTCCTTGGGCCCGCGTCAGAGCACGGATGATGCCACGCACCGGCGGTCCGCTCCGGCGCGGACGTCGCGTGCAGGTGGCTGGAATGACGGGGGTTTCGCGGTGGCGCGCGGACAGGCAGCCGTGTCCGGGGGGACACGGCGCGGCCCGGCGGCCACGTGCGAGGGTGTTCACAGGGTGCCGCGCCCGGGGTCCCTGAAGGCAGGGACCCCACAGGCGCGGCGGCGGCAGGCCAGGACGCGGCCCGCCGGGAGAGGCCCGGTCCGGTGCGGTGACCGGTGACGCGGGCCTGGCGAGGGGAGCGTCAGCCCTCGCCGCCGTCCTCGGGCAGGAGCCCGCCGTCCGGCAGGCCGGCGTCCGTGTCGTCACCCGCGTCGGACGTGCCGGCGTCGGACGTGCCGGCATCGGCTGTGCCCGCGTCGGACGTGCCCGCGTCGGAGGGAGTGCCGTCCTCGGCCGTGCAGACCTCGTCGCGGCAGACGTAGCCCTCCAGGCACTGGCCCCGGTCACAGGGCTGCCCTTCGGGGTCGAAGCTCACGAGCAGGCTGCAGGCGGACAGGCCCATGACGAGGGCCGAGGGAACGATGAGCGATGAAAGGCGGCGCATGGCTAGTAGTTCCGGAGATCGTCTTCGTCGAGCTTGGGACGCTTCTTCTCTTCCTCGCGCTTGCGCCGGGCCTCTTCCTCCGCCTTGCGCTTCGCCTCCTCCTCCGCCTTGCGCTTCGCCTCCTCCTCCTGCTTGCGCCGGGCCTCCTCTTCCTTCTGGCGCCGCTCCTCCTCGTGCTTGAGGCGGGCCGCCTCCTCGCGCTGGCGCCTCGCTTCGGCCTCGCGCTCCTTGCGCGTCATCTTCTTCGCGGGCTGGGAGGGCGGCGGCTGCGGGGGCGGCTCGAAGATGGGGGGCGGGGGCGTGGTCTCCGGTGCCGGCTCGGGGGCCGGCGTGGACGTGGCGTTCGCCTTGGGGGCCGGCTCCTCCGTCTTGGCGGCGGGCGGGGGCGGCATGGGCAGCGCCTCGTCCATGGGCTTCGCCTCCGCGGCCGGCGCGGCGCGCGCGGACGTCGCGGGGGCGCTGGACGACGAGCCCCCACCCTTCTTGTAGAACGCCAGGTAGCTGCCGGCGCCCGCGGACACCAGGCCCGCCAGCACGCCGATGTCCGCCACCAGCGCGTACGTCTTGCCGGTGCTCTTCAGGTCGTCCGCGCGCGAGCTGCCCTGCGGCGCGGTCTTGAACGCGTCCGCCTTGGAGGAGGCCTCCAGGCCGAAGTAGATGCCGCCCGCCAGGAGCGCCACGCCCGTGGCCAGCAGCACGTAGCCCGCGGTGCGGCGGCTCACGACGCCACCGCTGGAGAAGTGCTTCACCGGCTTGCCGTTGACGCGCGCCGCGTCCTGGGCGACGAGCCCCGTCAGGAGCGCCTCGGAGCCCGTGGCCATGGCGTCACCGCGCGGCACCTGGCCCAGCGCGTAGGCCTGGTTGTGGCCGTCCGCCACGTCCATGCGCAGGCCCGTGACGGTCAGCGGCGCGTTGCCCGGGCCGCCGCGCACCATCAGCGCCAGCACCTGCGGCACGCCCGCGAGCACGCCCAGCTCCTGCAGCGCCTGGTCGCGCTCCTCGCCGTCGGGGTTCTTCGCGATGCGCTCCACGAGCGCGGCGTAGCGCTGCTGCACCGGCAGCTTCGTGAGCGTGAAGGACGCCTCGCCCTCGCGCGCGCGCCCCTCCATCACCCCGTAGCCCGGCGCCACCAGCGTCACGTAGTGGTCCGCGCGCGTGAGGCCCGTGAGCTCCAGCGGGGACACGCCCCGGTAGGTGCCGTCCACGAACACCTGCGCGGGCCCCGGCTGCGTGCGCAGGTGCAGCGCGGCCTGCGCGCCGTCCAGCTGCGCCTTGCGCTCCTTCTCCACGAACGCCATGGTCTCGGGCGGGAAGTAGTTGGGGTTGAAGGTGGCGCGCGGATCCACCGCGAGCACGGCGCGCATCTCCAGCTCCGCGGCCTTGTTCTCCCCGTTGGCCACCTGCGTGGCGGCCTTCATCACCCGCGCACGGCTGAGCAGCGGGAACGCGCGCGACAGGTCCGACTGCTCGTAGGCGCGCACCGCCTTGTCGAAGCTCTGGAGCGCCTTCACGGTGTCCAGCTCGTCGTACGCCTTCGCGCCTTCCTTGAACGAGGCGTTGCCTTCCACCGCCTTCTCCTGGCGGGTGCTCGCGCCCTGGGCATCCAGCGCGTCCGCCAGCCGGACCAGCTCCAGCCGGCCGGAGCGGGCCACGGCCTGCTCCGCCCAGTGCGTCAGCGCCAGCGCCTCCCCCTCGAGCGAGGCATCCACGGGAATGGCCACCACCGCCACGCGGGGGCCCGCCGCCGCAGGCAGCGTTCGCGGCATCAGCCGCAGCGATACGTGTTGCTGCTGCGCGGCCGCGGGGCCCACGGCCAGCATTCCCACCAGCCAGCCACTGAGCGTCGCGTGCAGCGCGCGATTGAAAGGACGTCGCATCCGGTCTCCCTCGTTGCTGTGCGCATTACACGCACTGCGCAGCGGAACGCCAGCCTCGAAAGGGGTTTCAGCGACCCGCGGTGCTCCCGGAGGTCCGGGACGCGGACCCTGGCGCCAACCCATGGAGGTAGTTGAGCGCCACCTTCAGCTGTGGATCCGCGAGCTTCGCCGTCACCGCCCAGTCCTTCAGGTTCGCGGGCAGTGTCCGGGGCGGGGCCGCGACCTCCGACGTCGTCTGGGACGGCTCCGCCTTGAAGTGGCGCCGCAGGTCCTTCTCCCGGGGTGCGTCGCTTCCCGCCTTGCCGGAGGAGTCCTCCGGTACCAGGAAGTCCGGAGTGATGCCCTTCTCCTGGATGCTGCGGCCCTTGGGCGTGTAGTAGCGCGCGATGGTGAGCTTCAGGCCGGAGCCGTCCTCCAGCTCGATGATGGTCTGCACGCTGCCCTTGCCGAACGTCTGCGTGCCCATGATGACCGCGCGGCCATGGTCCTGGAGCGCGCCCGCGACGATCTCGGACGCGGAGGCGCTGCCCGCGTTGACCAGGACGACCATCGGGTAGTCCTTCTCCGTGTCGCGGTCGCGGCTCCGCTCCTCGGAGGCGTTGCGTCCGTCGCGCCCGCGCGTGGACACGATGGGCAGGTTGCCCGGCAGGAAGCGGTCGCTCATGGCCACGGCCTGATCCAACAGGCCGCCGGGGTTGTTGCGCAGGTCCAGCACCAGCCCGTCCAGCTCCTTGCCGCCGTTGAGCGCGCGCAGCCGGTCCAGCTCCTTCTTCAGCGACAGGTCCGTGCGGTCCTGGAAGTTCTTCACCTTCACGTGGCCGATGCCGTCGTAGAGCGCGCCCTCCACGGACACGATGCGGATGTGGTCGCGCAGGATGGCCAGCTCCCGGGGCGCGTTGAAGCCCGCGCGCATGAGCGTGAGCAGCACGCGCCCACCCGCGGGCCCGCGCATCTTCTGGAGCGCGCGCGCCAGGTCCATGCCCTGGGTGCTCTCACCGTCGATGGCCAGCAGCTCGTCCCCGGCCTTGATGCCGGCGCGCGCCGCGGGCGTGTCGTCGATGGGCGCCACCACCACCAGCCGGTCGCCCTTGCGCGCGATCTCGATGCCCAGGCCGCCGAACTCGCCGGACGTGTCGATCTTCATCTCCCGGAAGATCTCCGGCGGCATGAAGACCGTGTGCGGATCCAACGTGTCGAGCATCCCCTGGATGGCGCCCTGGATGAGCGTCTTGCGGTCCACGCTCTCCACGTAGTTGTTCTCCACGTAGGAGAGCACCCGCGCGAAGAGCTCCAGCTGACGGTACGCGGACTCCTCCCGGCCGGCCGCGTCCCCCGGCTTCTGCGCGAGCGCGGGCGCCCCCCACAGGAGGAGCGCGGCGAGTCCCAGGCGCCACGGCTTCGGGAAACGGGTCACGGGAGCGCGTCCTCGGGGGTCGGATGGAAGGGGCCGTCGCAAGGCCCCTGAGTCTACACCCGACCCGCCGGACGATTCCCGCCCTTAGAGCCCGGCCCGGTCCGCGAAGCCCACCAGGTGGGACACGAACGCGTCCGGCCGCTCCATCTGCGGCACGTGGCCAAAGCCCTCCACCACGTGCACCTCCGCCTGGGCGGGCAGGTGCTGCCGGTACCAGGCGAGGATTTCCGGAGGCAGCAGCCGCTCGCTGCCGCCCCAGAGGAAGAGCACCGGCATCTTCAAATCCCGCACCGCCTGGGGCGCGATGCTCGCCTGCGTCGCGAGCGCGTCCGCCGCCAGCGCCTGCACCGTGGGCGTCGTGTAGAGGCTGCGCAGCGCCGGCGCGAGCAGCAGCGCCCCCAAGGGCGGGCGGTGGAAGAGCTTGCGCGTCAGGGCGCGGACGTCCGCGCTCGACTTCACCGCGAAGTGACCCAGGAGCGCCGCCAGCGCCTGGGGCGTCAGCTCCGCGCCCGCGGGGGCCGCCAGCGCCAGCGCCTTCACCCGGGCGGGATGCTCGGCGGCCAGGTTGACGGCCATGGCCCCGCCCAGCGAGTTGCCCACCACGAGGGCGGGCGTCTTCACCACCGTCTCGAAGTAGCCGCGCAGCACGTCGAAGTGGCCCTGCACGCAGATGGGGCCGCCGCAGTACTCGCCGGAGAAGCCGTGGCCCGGCAGGTCCGGCGCGAGCACCCGCGAGAAGCGCTTGCCCAGCCCGTGGAGCGTGCGCCCGAAGCCGCTGGCGGACCCGGCCAGCCCGTGCACCAGCACCACCGGCGGCCCCTTGCCCTGCCCCTCCAGCGCGTAGTGGTGCACCGTCTGACCACCGACGTCCACCGTCTCCGACGTCACACCCCGCGCCACCAGCACACGGCGCATCGCCTCCTGCATCCCACCCATCAGGTCCATGCGAGGGCCTCCTTCGTCCACCGACGACCACCGGGTTCTAACGCCCCCGCATCTTGGACGCAGCGCATCAAAACAGACAGTGTCAGGGCGGTCTGGCGGCGTCGGGGGCGGGGGCCAGCCAGGGGGCGGGGTCGATGGCCTGCCCGGCGCGGCGGACCTCGAAGTACAGGTAGGCGCCCTTGAGGGAGCCGGTGTCCCCCACTTCGCCCACCACGTCGCCCGGGGCCACGCGCGCGCCCACGGCGACGGCGATGGTGGAGAGGTGGGCGACGAGCGTGTGGAAGTCATCGCCGTGGTCGACGATGAGCAGGTTGCCGTAGCCGCGCAGCCAGCCCGCGTAGACGACGGTGCCCTCGGCCACCGAGTGCACGGGGGTGCCCGCCGGGGCGCGGATGTCCACGCCCTTCTGCACGGTGACGGTGTTGAAGCGCGGGTTCACCACGCGGCCGAAGCCCA
Source organism: Corallococcus sp. RDP092CA (assembly GCF_041903675.1). Classification (NCBI taxonomy): domain Bacteria; kingdom Pseudomonadati; phylum Myxococcota; class Myxococcia; order Myxococcales; family Myxococcaceae; genus Corallococcus; species Corallococcus sp. RDP092CA. Next base: position 13,816 of record NZ_JAYESI010000020.1, read on the forward strand.
CCTCCACGATGCCGGCCACGGGCCGGGGCAGCTTGCCTTTCAGGGCGCCGAAGCCGCTGGTCGCGGGGGCCTCGTGCAGGTCCGCCAGCATGCGGGTGAGCTCCGCGTCCGCGCCCTCCAGCTCGCGCACGGCGCGCTTCGCCAGCTCCGCCTCGCCGGCCAGCCTCCCCACCACCTCCTCCAGCGCCTCCTGCTGCGCCTGGGCCTGCTTCGACTGCTGCTGGAGGAAGGCCACGCGCTGCGAGAGCGAGCTGTGCAGCCGCTTCAGCTCCAGCGTCGCCTGCCGCTGGAGGGTCGCCACGTGCTGCACGGTGCGCAAGAGCTCCAGGTCGCCGGCCATGCTGGCCTCCAGCGCGCGGGCGCGCCACATGAGCGCGGCGAAGTCGTCCGCGGACAGCAGCACCTCCAGCGGGCGGCGGCGCTGGAGCCGGTACAGCGTGCGCAGGCGCGGGGACAGCCGGCGCAGTTGGGCGCGCAGGGCTTCGCGCAGCACGGCCTCCTCGCGCTCCGCGAGCGCGACGCGGCGGCGGAAGAGGTTCAGGTCGCCCTCCAGCGCGCGCACGCGGCGGCGGGAGAAGGCGGCCATGTCCTCCATCAGCTCCATGCCCTCCAGCACGGACAGCTTCTTCGCCTCCACCAGGGCCAGCGTCGCGCGCTGCGCGGCCAGCTTCTCGCGGATGGCGGCGCGCTCCGCCTCCTCGGACTGCTGGGCGGACGCGGAGGCCATTCCCAGGAGCGCCATGAGCCAGACGAGCCGCCTCATACGCGCAGGAAGCGCCCCACCGCCACGAAGCTGCCGCCCAGGCCCAGCGCGCAGCCGGCCACGAGCAGCTCCAGCGCGGTGCGCGTCTCCACCCACGGCGCGGACACGCCCGGCCCCAGCAGGAACGCGAAGAGCGAGCCCAGCGTGGGCCCCATGACCCTGCCGAACAGCCACAGCCCGCCCACCGCCACCAGCGCGCCCAGCAGTCCCTGCAGGAGGCCCTCCAGCAGGAACGGCGCTTTCACGAAGCGGTCCGTGGCGCCCACCAGCTTCTGGATTTCAATCTCCTCGCGCCGCGAATAGATGGCCAGTTGGAGCGTGGCCGCCACGATGACCACGGTCGTCCCCAGCACCACCACCAGCGCCACCAGCGCCCCGAAGCTCAGCGCGCGGCCGATGGCGGACAGCCGCTCCACCGCGGCCTCGCCGTAGTCCACGCCGGTGACGCCGGGCAGCGCGCGCAGCTCCTTCGCCAGGGCCGCCAGCGCCGCGGGGGAGCGGCGCGCCTCCGGCACGCGCAGCTCCAGCGTCGCGGGCAGCGGGTTCTCCGGCAGCTCCGACAGCGCCTCGCCCAGGTCGCCCAGCTCGCGCCTGAGCCGCTGGAGCGCCGCGTCCGGCGGCACCACCGACACCTCGCCGTGGCTCAGGTCCACCACGCGCGAGTACACGCCGTGCACCTCGTCCTCGCCCAGCTGCGGCGCCAGGTAGAGCGTCACCTCCACCTCGCCGCCCAGCGACGCGAGCAGGTTGTCCACCACGTGCGACGCGCCCCGCGCCAGCCCCGCCGCGAACAGCGCGATGGCGATGGTGGACACGGCGATGAAGTGCACGAAGGGCGAGTGCCTCAGCCCCCCGGCCGCCGAGCGCCAGAAGTAGGCCGCCTTCGACAGCACGCTCATACCAGCATCCGCCGCGCCGCCTTGACGCCGTCCTCGTCGGAGACGATGAGCCCGCGCTCCAGGCGCACCGTGCGCTTCTGGTAGCGCGACAGGAGCGTGGCGTCGTGCGTGGCCACCATCACCGTGGTGCCCCGGATGTTGATGTCCGTGAGCAGGTCCATGATCTCCACCGTGAGCGCCGGATCCAGGTTGCCCGTGGGCTCGTCCGCCAGGAGGATGGTGGGGTCGTTCACCAGCGCGCGCGCGATCACCACGCGCTGCTGCTCTCCACCCGACAGCCGCAGGGGCAGCGAGTGCGCCTTGTGCTCCAGCCCCACCCGCTTAAGCATCCGGTGCACCTTCTCCCGCGCCTCCGGGCGGGGCACGCCCAGCACGTCCAGCGTGAAGCCCACGTTGTCCGCGACGGTGCGGTGGGGCAGCAGCTTGAAGTCCTGGAACACCACCCCGATGTTGCGCCGGAGGTACGGCACCGCCGACTCGCGGATGCGCGCGATGTTCTTGCCGCCCACCAATATCTGCCCCTTGGTGGCCTTCTCCCCGCAGAAGATGAGCTTGAGCAGCGTCGTCTTCCCCGCGCCGGACGGGCCGGTGAGGAAGACGAACTCGCCCTTCTCCACGTTCAGGTTGATGTCCTGCAGCACCGGCGGATCGCCGGGATACGCCTTGTAGACGTGGAAGAACTGGATCATGACCGGAGCAGCGCGGGGCCCTCCGGCGGAGCGTACCACGCCCCCGGAGCCCGCCCAGGAACGGGCCGGGCAGGCCAGACGGCGGCGCGGCGGGTGCGCGGACTACGAGGGGTCGCCCTCGCTCGCCAGGTAGCTGAGGATGACCTCGTCCAGGCTCTTCTCGGAGATGAGGTCCTCGCCGAAGAGCGTCTCCACGCCCACCTCGTTGATCCGCGGCTTCTCCTTCAGCGCGCGCGCGGCGGCGACTTCTGGAGGCAGCTGCGCGGCGGGGGCCGCGGCGGGCGGCGGAGGCGGCGTGGGCGGGCGAGGCTGCGCGGGCGCCTGCGGCGGCCTGGGCTGCGCGGCCACCTCCGCGTCCGTGGCGAGCTGCCCCGGCTGATACGAACGGACCGTGGACTCGTAGTTGTCGTACACGCCGTTGATGAGGTTGCGCAGCATCTCCTTGTGCTGCTCCTCCATCAGCTCGCGCACGACCTCCGCCAGGTTCTCCGCGTTGAGGATGTCCGCGTAGGACGTCTTCTTCGACGCGAGGATGTTCCCGCCCACGAACAGGTGGGTGATGATGTGGGGGTTGTTGACGCCCGAGTCCTCGGTCTGGACGTGGTAGACCTTCCCCTTGTGCTTGATGTTGTGATTGAAGCCGGTGACGGCTTTTTCGAAGGTTTTCGCCATTGCCGAGGTCGGGCACCGTAGCAGCGGGGTCCGGGCTTCACAAGGTAAGCGTCACGCGCTCCGCACGTCTTTTTGCGCGCGCCTGCCCGCTCCCCAGGGTGTGCGCCCGCCACCTCCCGCGACGCTCGGTGTACGGATCCACACGTGGACACCAGCCTGGCGGGCATGGGCGGCTCTGTTGAAAAGCCGAAACGCCCTGGGGTACGTAAACCCTCTGACGATCGCGCCGTCAGTCCCTCGCTCCCTGTCGCGGCCGGAACACCACCGATGAAAAAGCCGGACACCATCGCGGACAAGGTCCGCCTGCAGGACGCGCAGGCGCTCGCGCAGGGCTACTCACCCGCCATCCGCGCCATGGAGATCGCCTCCATCATCGCGTTCGTGGGCCTGGAGGGCGCGCTCGTCTACAAGCTCTGGACCACCCACCACACCGGGCCGTGGATGCTGACCCTGGCGGTGGTGCTGGGCTACCTGGCCGCGGACTTCGTGTCCGGCCTGGTCCACTGGATGGGCGACACCTGGGGCTCCACGGAGATGCCCGTCCTGGGCAAGGCGTTCATCCGCCCCTTCCGCGAGCACCACGTGGACGAGAAGGCCATCACCCGCCACGACTTCGTGGAGACCAACGGCAACAACTGCCTGGTGTCGCTGCCGGTGGCGGCGCTCGCGGTGGCCGTGCCGCTCAACGGCCCGGGCTGGGTGTTCCTGGCCGCGTTCCTGGGCGCGATGATCTTCTGGGTGATGGCGACCAACCAGTTCCACAAGTGGTCGCACCTGGACGAGCCGCCCGCGCTCATCGGCTTCCTGCAGCGCGTGCACCTCATCCTGCCGCCGGACCACCACCGCATCCACCACACGGCGCCCTTCAACCAGTACTACTGCATCACCGTGGGCTGGATGAACAAGCCGCTGAAGATGATCCACTTCTTCCCGCTGATGGAGCGGCTCATCACCTGGGCCACCGGCCAGCTGCCGCGCCAGGACGACATCGGCACGGAGGCCGCCCAGGCGCTCGTCGCCGTGGACGGCGCGCAGGAGGTGCCCGTCATCCAGGCGGCCAAGGAGCTGCTCAAGGCCTCCGCCGAGGAGCCCGCCCAGAGCGTCCCCACCCGCCCCGTGCCCTGAGAGGCACGCGGTGAGGGCCGGGCGGCCCACACCCCGGCTAGAAGCGCAGGTCCACCTGCTCCGCGGAGGGGATGGGGCGCCCCAGGAAGCGGGCCCCCACCTCCACGAAGCGCTCCGGGACGTCGGTGACGAAGAAGGCGTGCTCCGGCGCGCCCGCGGAGGCCGGCGCCAGGAGCCCCTTCTCCTCCAGCAGCACCGCCGCCGCCTCCGCCGTGGCCTCCGCCGAGTCCACCAGCGACACGTGCGGCCCCACGACCTCCGCGATGACGCCCTTGAGCAGCGGGTAGTGGGTGCAGCCCAGCACCAGCGTGTCCACGCCGTCGCGCGCGAAGCCGGCCAGGTACTCGCGGGCCACGAGCAGCGGCACGTCGCCGGTGGTCCACCCCTCTTCCGCCAGGGGCACGAAGAGCGGGCACGCCGTCGCCTTCACCGCGACCTTCGGGTCGCCCGCCTCCAGCGCCCGCTGGTACGCGCCGGAGCGCACGGTGCCCGGCGTCCCGATGACGCCCACCCCGCCGCCCCGGGTGCGCTGGAGCGCCGTGCGGGCGCCGGGTTCAATCACGCCCAGCACCGGCACCGGCAGCGCGGCCTGGAGGGCGGGGAGCGCCGCGGCGGACGCGGTGTTGCACGCCACCACCAGGAGCTTGATGCCGCGCTCCAGGAGGAACTCCGCGTTCTTCAGCGAGTAGCGGGTCACCACCTCCCCGGACTTGGTGCCGTAGGGCACCCGGGCGGTGTCCCCCAGGTAGAGCGTGCGCTCGTGGGGGAGCCGCGCCATGAGCGCCTTGAGGACCGTGAGCCCTCCGATGCCGGAGTCGAACACGCCGATGGGACCGTGGCTGTCTTGCCGCATGGAGGCAGTCCCTATCACGTTTGATGCCAACGCCCCCGGAACGCACGAAGGGCCGGAAGCCTGGAAGGCCTCCGACCCCTTCATGACGTCCGTTCCGGGTGGGCCCCGCGCCTACTGCACGCGGTCGAGCGGGACGATGCCGGCCTGCGACGCGCCCGGGAAGTCGTGGGCGTAGACGCGCACGTACGGGGCGTCGCTGCCCCGGGGCGAGATGTAGCGCCGGCCGCCCGTGCCGTTGGCCTGCATGGACACGAGGTACTCACCGGGGCGCAGGAACTCGAAGATGGCCGGGGACTCGTTGCAGCGGAACCACTGCCCCTCCTCGCCGTAGACCCACTCGCCGGTGTGCGCGTCCTGGAAGTTGACGCCCACCTCACTCACGCCGGCCATGTCGCAGTTGAGCGGGGTGGAGTTTTCGTAGAGCCGCCAGCCCACCGCGGCGCCGCCAATGGCCCAGGTGTTCGCCGTGATGGAGGCCGGGATGTTGGCCTGCGAGGTGAAGCCGCCGCCGTAGTAGTAGAGGGGGCGCTCGTAGGCGTCGACGGCGACGATCTCCAGGTAGTGCTGCCCGGGCACCAGCTCCGGCGTCTCCACGTAACGGCCCTCGCTGCCCTCGTTGCAGTTGAAGCGCGCCCATGCGCCGTCATCCACGCGGGCATCCACGTAGGCGACCCCCGCCTGGCCGCAGGTGGGGTAGGACGAGCCCGCCTCCGTCGGGAACAGCCAGTTCACGTAGGCGTAGGACGTGGAGCCCGTGCGGCCCGTGTTGAAGTTGACGGCCACCGACACGTTGCCGTCCACCGAGAAGCTGCCGCGGTACGAGTAGACCGCCACGCCGTCGTAGTCCACCGCCTGCGCCGTGAACGAGTACGTGCCGGGCGCGAAGTCGTGCAGGACGATGCCGTCGAAGCCGTTCGCCGAGCACGGATACTTGCCGTCGCCCTCGAGGATCTCGCCGTCGATGTAGATGTCGACGCCGTCGATGTCTCGCATCTGGCCGCAGGTGGCGCCGTCGAAGCTCCACGACATCCGAACGTCGCCGGGGTAGCGGTGGTCCTCGATGATGCAGCCGGTCAGGCCAGAGGTCAGGCAGAGGAATGCGGCGAGCGTTCTCGCGTTCATGGTGGGCATCCGTGGTTCGGGATGGTTGAGGTCGTTGGCCCGGAACACCCCTCCAGACGACCGGCCTCGGGAATTATTCAGTGCCGTCCAAAGCAACCGGGCGTGTGTCGGCGAGTTTGACCCACCCGAGGACGGAATGTTACGCGCTGGACCCCATGATACCCCACCTGCCCCTGGCCTTTGGCGCCATGAACTACGTGGAGATCATCCGCGACGCGTCGTTCATCGAGCTCGCGGTGCTCCTGCTCCTCATGGCCGTCTCGGTCGCCTCCTGGGCCCTCATCGCCATGAAGGCCACCCAGCTGTCGCGCGCCCGCGCTCAGTCGCTCACCTTTCTCGACACGTTCTGGAAGGCCTCCCGTCTGGAGGCCATCTATCAATCCGCCCAGAAGCTGGAGGGCTCGCCGCTGTCGAAGGTGTTCTGCGCGGGCTACGAGGAGCTGAGCAAGCTGGCGCAGGCGGGCAACAAGGAGGGCGGCGCCGAGGACGCGATGAGCGCCAAGCTGGGCGGCATTGAGAACGTGGAGCGCGCGCTCAACCGCGCGGCCACGGCGCAGATCACGGAGCTGGAGAACCGCGTGTCCTTCCTGGGCACGGTGGGCGCCGCGTCGCCGTTCGTGGGGCTGTTCGGCACGGTGATTGGCATCCTGGGCGCGTTCAACAACATCGCGGAGCAGGGCAACGCGACCCTGGCCACGGTGGCGGCGCCGGTGGGCAACGCGCTGTTCGCCACGGCGGCGGGGCTGTTCGCGGCCATCCCGGCGGTGGTCGCGTACAACTCGTTCGTCAGCCGCATCAAGGTGTTCGACACGGAGATGTCCAACTTCTCCGCGGACTTCCTCAACATCATCAAGCGGCACTTCTTCCGCTAGGAGACCCGTCACATGGGCATGGGCGGAGGCAAGGGCGGCGGTGGCCGCACCACCATGAGCGAGATCAACGTCACGCCCATGGTGGACGTGATGCTGGTGCTGCTCATCATCTTCATGGTGACGGCGCCCCTCATCCAGCAGGGCGTGAAGGTGAACCTCCCGGAGACGAAGGCGGCCCCGGTGGAGGCGACGGAGAAGAAGGTCGTCCTCTCCATCGACGCGGGGCGCAAGGTCTACATCGGGGACGCGGAGGTGCCGCTGGAGGAGTTGGAGACGAAGCTCGCCGCCAACGCCAAGGCGCAGGCGGACAAGGAGGTGTATCTCCACGCGGACCGGGACGTGCCCTACGGCGTGGTGGTGGAGGTGATGGCCGCGGCCCAGCGCGCGGGCATCTCCAACGTGGGGATGATCACGGAACCGGCCAAGGGCTCCAAGGCGTCCAACTCCAGCAAGGCCCCCGCCCCCGGCGGCAAGGGCAAGCCCCAGGAGGCGAAGCGCTAGCCCATGAGCTCCGCGGTGACCCACAGCCTGCTGGTGAGCCGGCCCACGCGGCTGTCGCGCTTCCTCGTCGTCTCCGTGGTCGGGCACGTGGCGGTGGTCGCGGCGGCGCTGCTCTACGCGGGCCTCACCTCCGCGCCGAAGGTGGACCTGGATCAGAAGCCCATCAACGCGTCGCTGGTGCGCCTGGGCAAGCCGCGCGACCCCAAGCTCCTGCCGCGGAAGGAGGTGGCGCAGCCGCCGCCCAAGGAGGTCGTGGCGAAGCCCACGCCCACGCCGCCCGCGGAGGTGCCTCCCCCCTCCCCCGCCGCGGTGGCGGTGCCGGGCGTGAAGCCCGCCCCGGCCCCCGCGCCCCAGAAGGGCGAGGCGAACGCGGAGGACCGGCGCAAGAAGCTCTTCGGCGCGTTCGACAAGTCCGCGAAGCCCACGGAGCCGGAGGAGCTGGAGGGCGCCGAGGACGGCGACCCCGACGGCGACTCGGCGGTGGCGGAGGGCGAGCGGTACTACGGCCTCCTGAAGTCCCAGGTGCGCCGTCACTACAACGTGGCGGACACCATCCCCGACGCGGAGCGCCTGTACCTCAAGGCGCAGGTGGCCATGAAGCTGGGCCGCGCGGGTGAAGTGCTGGACGTGAGCCTGGCCAAGCCCAGCGGCAACGAGCTGTTCGACGCGGCGGTGGTGGCCGCCGTGCGCAAGGCATCTCCCTTCTCTCCTCCCCCCGACGCGCTTCGCGATGCGCTCCAGAAGAACGGCGTCGTCCTGGTGTTCAGCCCATGAAAGCCCTCCTGCTGTCGCTCCTCCTGGTCCCCGCGCTGGTGCTGGCGCAGGCGCCCGTCATCGAGATCTCCGGCGCGAACTTCCGCCCGCTGCCGCTCGCGGCCCCCGCCCCCGTGGTGCAGGAGGGCGCGGACAAGAAGGCGGCCCAGACCTTCGACACCGCCTTCACCTACGACCTCACCGCCTCCGGCATCTTCCAGGTGCTGGACCGCAACAGCTTCACCGCGGACGCGAAGGAGGGCATGACGGCGGGCAGCATCAACTTCAGCCGCTGGGCGGACGTGGGCGCGGAGTCGCTGGTGAAGGTGTCGCTCGCGCAGGACGGCGGCGCGCTGCGCGGCGAGCTGCGCCTGTTCAGCGTGGCCACGGGCAAGGAGGAGCTGAAGGTGTCCAAGGACGCGCCGGCCGGTGAGCCCCGGAAGCTGGCGCACACGCTGGCGGACGCGCTCTACCGGCACTTCACCCACGAGCCGAGCCCCTTCCTGTCGCGCATCACCTTCGTGCGCAAGGCGGGCGCCAACCGCGACGTGTACGTGGCGGACTGGGACGGCGTGAACGCGCAGGCGCTCACCAGGGGCGGCACGCACATCCTCCCCACGTTCAGCCCGTCCGGACAGGTCGCCTTCACGTCGTACCGGAAGAACCGGCCGGACATCTACGTGCAGTCCCCCGGCGGCGAGGCGAAGCCCCTGGTGACGGAGGGTCAGATGGCCACGGGCATCGCGTACTCGCCGGACGGCAGGCGCATCGCCTACGCGCTGGCGGAGGGGGAGAGCGCGCAGATCTACGTCGCCGCGGCGGATGGCTCCGGCGCCAAGGCCGTCACGGACACGCCCTACGGCCTCAACACCAGCCCCAGCTGGTCGCCGGACGGCAAGCGCATCGCGTTCGTGTCCAACCGGGGCGGCAGCCCGCAGGTGTACGTGATGAACGCGGACGGCTCTGGCGTGAAGCGGCTCACCTTCCAGGGCAACTACAACCAGACGCCGGACTGGTCGCCGCGCGGGGACCTCGTCGCCTTCACCGCGCGCGACGAGCGCAACGCGTTCGACCTCTTCACGGTCAACGTGGACACGGGCAAGGTGACGCGGCTCACGCAGGACCAGGGCAACAACGAGGAGCCCACCTTCTCCCCCAACGGCCGGCTCATCATGTTCAGCTCCAACCGCACGGGCACGGCGCACCTGTGGGTGATGACCGCGGACGGCAACAACCAGGTGCCGCTGCCCATGGAGAAGGGCAGCTGGCTGACCCCGGACTGGGGCACCGCTCCGGCGGCGAAGTAGCCCGGCACGGCGGGTGACGTTGACAGGGGGGACGCGCCGGGGTGCATTTCACGCCCCATGCGCGCTCCCCTCTCCGCCCACAAGACCCACTGGGGCCTGGCTCCCCAGGTCGTCTTCCTCAACCACGGCTCGTTCGGCGCGTGCCCCCGGGCGGTGCTCCAGCACCAGTCGGAGCTGCGGGCGCGGCTGGAGGCGGAGCCCGTGCGCTTCCTCGCCCGGGAGCTGGAGCCGCTGCTGGACGAGGCGCGCGCCGCGCTCGGGGGCTTCGTGGGGGCAGCCGCCGAGGACCTCGCGTTCGTCTCCAACGCCACCACGGGCGTGAACACCGTGCTGCGCAACCTGCGCTTCCAGCCCGGCGACGAGCTGCTCACCACCGACAACGAATACAACGCGTCCAGGAACGCGCTGGACGCGGCCGCCGCGGAGCAGAGCGTGAAGGTGGTGGTGGCGAGGCTGCCCTGGCCCGTGACGTCGCCGGAGTCGGTGGTGGACGCGGTGATGGCGCGGGTGACGCCGCGCACGCGGCTGCTCCTCGTGGACCACATCACCAGCCAGACGGCGCTGGTCATGCCGCTGGCGGAGCTGGTGCGGAAGCTGCGCGAGCAGGGCGTGGAGACGCTGGTGGACGGCGCGCACGGGCCGGGCATGGTGCCGCTGGCGCTCCAGGCGCTGGGCGCGGCGTACTACACCGGCAACTGCCACAAGTGGCTGTGCGCGCCCAAGGGCGCCGCGTTCCTGTACGTGCGCCGCGACCTGCAGGCGGACTTCAAGCCGCTGGTGGTGAGCCACGGGCACAACTCGCCGCGCGCGGACCGCTCGCGCTTCCGGCTGGAGTTCGACTGGGTGGGCACGGTCGACCCCACGCCCTTCCTGTGCATCCCCACCGCCATCCGCGTCGTGGGCGGGCTTTTGCCAGGCGGGTGGGCGGAGGTGATGGAGTCCAACCGGGAGATGGCCCTGGCGGCCCGGCGGCGGCTGGACGCGAAGCTGGGCAACGCGACGCCGCTGTGCCCGGAGCCCATGGTGGGCAGCATGGCGTGCGTGGCCCTGCCGGATGGCTTCCCCGAGCACCCCGAGCCGCCGCTCTACCTGGACCCCCTCCACGTGCGCTTGTTCGAGGAGCACCACATCGAGATCCCCGTCACGGCCTGGCCCCGGGCGCCCCAGCGGCACCTGCGGCTGTCCGCGCAGCTCTACAACAGTCCGGCGGACTACGAGGCCCTGGCGCGCGCTTTGGAAGCACTGCTGCGTTGAGTAGTGTTCGCGGCATGCCTCGCTTCGCATCCATCGACATCGGGACCAACTCCGTGCTGCTGCTGGTCGCGGATCGCCTGCCGGACGGGCGGTTCACGCCCGTGGTGGAGCGCGCCGAAATCACCCGCCTGGGCCGGGGCGTGGACACCAGCCGCACGCTGTCCACGGAAGGCATGGAGGCCACGCTGGCCGTGCTGGTGGCCTTCGCCAATGAGGCCCGCGAGCTGGGCGCGGAGGGCATCGCCGTGTCCGCCACCAGCGCCGCGCGCGACGCGAAGAACGGCGCGGACTTCATCGCCCAGGCCAGGGCCCGCGCGGACGTGACGGTGGAGATCATCCCCGGGGAGATGGAGGCGCAGCTGTCCTTCGCCGCGGTGGCCCAGGACTTCGCGAGCGAGTCCGCGGGGCCCCTGGTGGTCGTGGACATTGGCGGCGGGTCCACGGAGTTCATCTACGGCACGGACGCCGGCACGGTGGCCTTCCGTCACAGCTTCGACGTGGGCGCCGTGCGCCTCACGGAGCGCTACGTGCGCACCGACCCGCTGTCTCCCGATGAGCGCGCGGGCATCGAGGCACACCTGCGCGACACCTTCTCCGCCCTGCCCCCGCCGCCCCCGGCCTCGATGCTGGTGGGCGTGGCCGGCACCGTGACGACGCTCTACGCCGTGCAGCACCAGATGGCCACCTACGACGCGGATGCGGTCCACGGCGGCACGCTGTCCCGGAGCGAGCTGAGCGCGCTCGCGGACCGGCTGTGCGCCCTGCCCCTGGACGCGCGGCGGGCGCTGCCCGGCCTCCAGCCCAAGCGCGCGGACGTCATCCCCGCGGGCGCCCTCATCCTGCTCGAGGCGGTGAAGGCGCTGGGCGTGGACGCGTGCCGCGTGAGTGACCGCGGCCTGCGCTGGGGCCTCCTGGCACACCGCTTCGGCTCCGGCACCTCCCCCTCATGAACGCCTCCTCCCCCGCCGCTCCGTCCAGCTCGCACGCCACGCAGTCCGTGCGCGCGGGCTATGCGCTGTTCATCCTCACGCTGATCAACCTGGTCAACTACCTCGACCGGTACATCATCGCCGTCGCGCTGCCGGAGATTCAGAAGGACTTCGGCATCAACGACACGCAGTCCGGCCTGCTGGGCACCGTCTTCATCGTCGTCTTCATGCTGGCGTCGCCCCTGGGCGGCTTCCTGGGAGACCGCATCCCCCGCCGGCTGCTGGTGGCGGGCGGCGTCATCCTGTGGAGCCTGGCCACGGGGGCCAGCGGCCTGGCCGCCAGCTTCACGGCGCTGCTGCTGGCGCGCGCGGTGATTGGCATTGGCGAGGCGGGCTACGGCGCGGTGGCGCCGTCCATCATCTCCGACCTGTATCCGCGCGAGCAGCGCACGCGGATGCTGTCGTACTTCTACATCGCCATCCCGGTGGGCTCCGCCATGGGCTACGGCCTGGGCGGGTGGCTGACGCAGACGTACTCGTGGCACGCGGCGTTCTTCGCGGGCGGCGTGCCGGGGCTGGTGCTGGGCACCATGGCCTTCTTCATGCCGGAGCCGCAGCGCGGCGCCATGGACGGCCCGGACGCGGCGGTGAAGCTGCCGTTCATGGAGGGCCTCCGGGGGCTGGGCCGCAACATGGCCTTCTGGGCCACGACGGCGGGCTACACCCTGATGACGTTCTCCATTGGCGGCCTGGCGTTCTGGATGCCCACGTACCTGGTGCGCGAGCGGCACCTGTGGCTGGAGCACCCGGGCCGCGTGGGCCTGGTGTTCGGCGCCATCACGGCGGTGGCGGGCCTCACCGGCACCGTGGCCGGCGGCTGGCTGGGCGACAAGATGGACCGCAAGCGCGCGGGCGGCGGGCTGTGGCTGTCCGGCATCGGCCTGCTGCTGGCGGCGCCGTGCATGTACCTGGCGGTGAACCTGCACGACACGACGCTGACGTTCGCGGCCATTGGCGTGGCGCAGTTCCTCATCTTCCTCAACAGCGGCCCCATCAACGCGGCCATCGTCAACTGCGTGCCGCCCGCGTTCCGCGCCTTCGCCATGGGCCTCAACGTGCTGTGCATCCACATGCTGGGCGACGCCATCTCGCCCACGCTCATCGGGCAGATCGCCGACATGTCCAGCCTCCACACCGCCATCGCCGTCAACGCGGTGCCGGTGCTGCTGGGCGGCCTGGCGCTCCTGTTGGGCGCGAGGCTGTTCCGCGAGGCCGTGCCCCGCGCGCAGCAGGGCTGAAGCTTCGGGTTGAAACGCCCGGGCTTGGAGCGCATCCGAGCCCTGTTCAACGGCGCGGGCAGGTTTCCTGCCCGCCAGGGAAGGAAGCGGAGGCGCTCGTGGCGGTCGCGCATTCACAGCCGGTGCACGTCTGGGATACGCCGTCGAGCACGCTGGTCGTCGCGTGCGGCCATGCCCAGCAGGCGCCCTCCCCCCACGCCGCCTCGCATCCGCAGGCCGTGCTCGCCCTCTACACGGGTGGGCGGGCGGTCATCGACCAGCGCACCCGCCTGACGGTGTCCGCGGGCGACGTGATGCTCATCCCCGCGGGGGAGAGGCACCGCACGGTGACGGCCGAGCGGGCGGAGGTCTGGGGGCTCGGGTTCCACCCGTCCGCCTTCGCGCACACGGAGGTGGGGCCGCTGCTGGAGCCCTTCGAGCGCGTGCGCCAGGGCGCCTCCGCCGTCGTCCCGATTCCCTCCGGGCGCCAGGAGCACCTGGTGCGGCTGTTGTCGGAGCTGCGCGCGGAGACGCGCGCACCGCACCGCGCGCTGGGGGAGCAGGTGACGCGCAGCCTCTTCTCCCTGGTGCTCGCGGAGGTGGCCCGCTCCAGCACCTGGGCTCCCGTGGAGGCGCGGGCATCGCTCGCGGGTGAAGCGCTCACGTACATCGAACGGCACTGCCTGGAGCCCATCTCGCTGCGCGAGGTGGCCGCCGCCGTGGGGCGCTCTCCCGCGCACGTCACCACCGCGCTGAAGCAGGCCACGGGCCGCAGCGCGGTGGAGTGGCTCATCTCCGGCCGGATGGCGGAGGCCCGTCGGCGGCTGATGTCCACCGATGAGCGCGTGGACATCATCGCGGAGCGCGTGGGCTACGCGGACCCCACGCACTTCATCCGCCTGTTCCGGCGCGCGGAGGGGCTCACGCCCGCCGCGTGGCGCAAGCGGCACCGCGCGCCTGACGCGCACTGAGCGTCAGGCGGAGCGCGTCGGAGGCCTCGCGCGGTCACGGACACGACGCGCGCGAGGCGGTGCCCGCTCAGTGCTGCTTCGCGGGCGGAGCCTTGCCCGTCACTTCCGTATAGCGGCGGTCCGCGTCCTCCAGGATGAGCGCGTGGTTCATCATCGCCGCGGCGATGGTGCCCGCGCTGGCCGCCGCGATGGCGGCCTGCATCGGCGTCGTCATGTCCCCCACCGCGACGACGCCCGGCACGGACGTCTCACCCGAGGGGCTCACCTTCACGTAGCCCAGGTCATCCAGCGCGAGCCCCAGCTGCGTCACCAGCTCGTGCTGCCGCTGCGGCGGCGCGGAGAACATCACGCTCCGGGCGATGCGCGTCCCGTCCTCCAGCTCCACCTCGGCCAGGCGCCCGTCCTTGCCGTGCAGCGCGCGGATCCTCCGCTCGTCCAGGGGAATGCCCAGGGCCTGGAGCCGCTCACGCTGGTACGGCGGCACCTCGAAGGCGCCGTGGGTGAAGACGATGAGGTCCCGGGACCAGTTCTGGAGGATGGGGGCGCCCTCCAGATACTGCGGGTTCTTCGCCAGCATGGCGAACGGCTGGTCCTTGACCTCCCAGCCGTGACAGTAGGGACACTGGAAGATGCTCGGACCCCACAGCTCCTTGTAGCCGGGGATGTCCAGCATGACGTCCACCACGCCCATCGCCAGCAGGAGGCGCCGGGCGTCCACCGTGGCGCCGTCCCCCAGCGCCACGCGGAAGCCGCCCGCGTGCCTCTCCACGGCGCCCACGCGCGTGTCGCGCACCTCCACGTTGGGGTAGGCCTTCAGCTGCTCGCGGCTGATGCGCCGGAACTCCGGGGGCGGGATGCCGTCGCGCGAGCCGAAGCCGTGCATGTGCTCCGCCGCCGCGTTGCGCGGCGTGCCCGCGTCGCAGAGCAGCACCCGCTTGCGCCCCCGCCCCAGATACAGCGCGGCGTTGAGCCCTCCCGGGCCGCCTCCCACGATGACCACGTCATATGCCGCCATTGCCCTGCTCCTCGTGTCGTTCGTTGATTCCCTGGGAGGAACCTAACGACCGCACCGGGCAGGACAGGAGGGCGGGCCTTTCGACGGCATCGGCGGATCTTCCGGTCCGCCGCCATGCCGAGGACTACCGGGCGACAGGCACGTCGAGCTTCGGCCGGTACTCCTCCGCCAGCCGCTCCACCTCGCCCGCCAGCCGCTCGCCCTCCGCGAGCAGCCGGGCCTTCAGCCGCTTGCGGTTGCCCAGCGTGAAGAACAGCGCCAGGTCGTGGCGGATGGCGTCCCAGCGCTCCGCGAATGACAGCGTGAACAGCGCCAGCGGCGGAATGCCCACGAAGGCCCCCAGCCCCCACGCCCACCCGCCCCACCCCGCCGCGACCGCCGTCAGGCCCCACCACCACACGACGGACACCACCACCGCCGTGAGGAACTTCACCGTGGCCTGGATGTCCAGCTCCGCGCGCCGCGCCGCCATCCGGGGCAACGGGTACGGAATCGCGAACACCGCCAGCCCCAGCGCGAACAGCGGCAGCCCGAACACCAGCCGCGCCAGCGTCTTCACCGCGAACGGCATCACGTTGCCCGGGCGGTACTCCACGGACAGCTCCTCCGGACGCGCGGCCTGCACCAGCGACATCCGGTGGCCGAACGAGGACAGGTCCTTCCGCAGGCGCTCGTAGCGCTCCGGCTCCTGCGTGCGGAACAGCCGCACCCCGCGCGCCCACAGCCGCAGCCGCTCCGCGTCCTCCGCGCCGCGCTGGCGGAAGGCGTAGAGCCGCTCCGCCACCTGCACCACCGGCAGGTCCGCCCACTGCTCCAGGTTCAGCGTCACCGAGCGCAGCCCCTCCGCCACCCGCTCCGTGAGCGCGCGCACCGCGTCCTGCTCCGCCGCCGCGTCCTTCGGCAGGAAGGCCGCCACGTCGATGGGCGCCCCCTGGTCGATGAGCACCTCGCTGCGAAAGACGTTCTTCTCCGCGTAGGTGAGCCCCACCGGGACGATGCGCACCGGAGCCCCCTCGCGCGCGGCGTTGAGCGCGATGCGCGCCGCCCCCGTCTTCAGCTCCGCCAGCTCCGGCTCCGAGTGGCTCTTGCCCTCCGGAAAGATGGTGATGGCCCGCCCCTGCACGAGCGCGCCCTTCGCCGCCTCCAGCGTGCCCTCGTTGCGCCCCATCTGCGTCGGGTCGTCCTGCTTGCGGTACACCGGCAGCGCGTCCAGCCCCTTCAGGAGCCAGCCGATGACGGGCAGCTTGAACAGCGGCGCCTTGGCCATGAACGTCACCTGGCGCCGCGTGAGGATGAACACCAACGCCGGGTCGATGAGCCCGTTCGGATGGTTGCCCACGAAGAGCACCGGACCGGCGGGCGCCTCCCCCGGGGCGTTCACCTTCACCCGGTAGAAGAGCCGCAGCCCCAGCGCCACCACCGCCCGCACACACGCGTAGAACACACCCCGGACTGTATACCGGCGAACTCCCCCGGGCCCGTCGGCGCTCCAGACACTGTCACCGCCGGGGGCGTGAAAGCCCCTCTTCCCCGCCAGCCCAGCGGGTTCAGCCGGCACGGAACAATCCCATCCGACCGCGATCCAGGCCGGCCCTCTGGAGTCACCCCTCTCTTGCGTGCAGCACCGGAAGCATCGCCGCACCTCCGTCCGAACCCACCCGCCGGCACCTGACGCGTTCATTCAGCTCGAGGGCTTCCTGAACGTGGCCACCCAGGGCACCGGCACCGCGGAAGTGGACCGCCGCGTCCCGCGTCCGTCGTCACTCACGGACCCCACAAGGCACGACAGTCCCCGCCCCCCTCCTGTGCCTGGCATGGGAGGGGGGTTGTTCGTTGGCGTGAGGCCCAGCGGAAGGCCGCTCAGCGGGGCGTGAGCGTCACCTGCGTGTCCGCGACGGTGCGGCCCTGCGCGTCCGTGAAGCGCGCGCGCACCGGCACGGGGCCCGCCAGCCACCCGCCCTGCACGGGCGTGCTGAAGGGCAGCGGGACGTCCACGCCCGCGGCGACCTCCGGGGCCGGGCCCTCGCTGGGGAAGAAGCGCAGCGGCTCACCCGACTGCGGCAGCCCCTCCAGCGACAGGCGCACGCGCTCCGGCGCGGTGTAGCTGAACTGCACCGCGTTGCCCTCCGCGCACGTCAGCGTCCCACCGGGCTGGGCCTCCGCCAGCACCGTGCCCGCGGGCGCTATACAGAAGGCGCGCACACCCCAGGCCTGCTCACCCGGAGCCGACGAGCGCGCCTGCCACTCCGGCGCGTCCCGCTCCCGGCGCTCCAGCGAGGGCGCCACGACGACCAGCGCCACGCCCGCCGCCGCGGCGCTCAGCGCCAGGGGCATGAAGAGCGGGGACGCGAACCACTTCTTGCGCTCGGGCGCCACCGCCGGCCGCGCGGGGGCGGGCTGAAGCCGGGCGAACAGGGCCTGCTCCAGGAGCGCGCTCCGGGACCGGGGCAGCGCCCGCTGCTCCAGCACGGACTCCACGCGCGACAGGCGCGTGTACGCCTCCTGACACTCGGGGCAGGTGGCGAGGTGCGCGCGCAGGTGCTGGAAGCCTTCCGCGTCCAGGCCGTCCTGGCCCTTCTCGAAGAGCGCGGCCATCGCCTGCTTCGTCCGGCGGTCGTCACATCCGTTCATCGCGCACCTCGCCGCTTGAAGAAGCTCCAGCCCTGCGTCTCCAGGTCCTCCAGGTACCCCTTCGACTGGAGGAATCCCAACAGCCTGGCCTTCAGCCCGAACTCGCGCCGCCGCACCTGGATGCGCGTGAGCCCCAGCGCCGTGGCGGCCTCCTCCTGGGGCAGCCCCTCCCCGAAGCGCAGCTCGAACAGCCGGTGTTCTTCACGCGACAGGCCTTCCTTGAACGCCGCGAGGAGCGCCTCCACCTCGCGGTCCTCCAGCAGCTCGTCCAGCCCGCCCTCGTCGGAGGAGGTCTCGGCGAACCCCTCGAAGGGCTCGTCCCTGCCCACCAGCTCGCGCTCCCGGGACTGCTCCAGCAGCACGTTGCGCGCGATGCCCATCAGGAAGTGGGCATAGGGGCGCGTGCCGTTGTAGGCGGCGCGCGTGCGCGGCTCGAAGGCGCGGGCGAAGGTCTCCAGCAGCGTGTTCTCCAGCTCCATCGCGTTCCTCAGGCGGGTGAAGGCCCCCCGCCATGCGGCCGCCTTGAGCAAGCGAGCGAGAGGCTCCGCGTGCGCGCGATAGACCTCCGCGAGCACCTCCGGGGTGCCCTCGCGAAAACGGCGCAGCGTGTCGTCATCCCACTCCATCCCTCAAGGGCTTACCGCGACCGTCGCGGTCCCGTCATCCGCATGTTGTCGCGAGCGGCCACCGGTGGATTGTCGGTTGCGGCCCGTGGCATCCTTTCGCACACCGCGTCGCGCCAATCCTTGATGGACATGACCTCTCACAGGCCGCTGGTCCTGGGTGTGCTCCTCCTGGCCGGAACCGCCGCGAGCGCCGAGCCGGAACAGGTCCACTACGCCCTCATCGTGGCCAACAACACGGGCACGGAGCCGTCCCAGGCGCCCCTGCGCTACGCGGACGACGACGGCGCCCGGTACTACGAGCTGTTCGCCCCCCGCTCGCGCGAGGTGGTGCTGCTGAGCGTCCTGGACGCGGAGACCCAGGCCCTGCACCCGGGGCTCGCCGCGAAGACGCGCCCGACCACCCACCCCGCGCTGGGGGCCGCGCTCGCCCGCCTGAACGCCCGCATGGCGGAGGACCGGGCCAGGGGCGCCGTGCCGGTGCTGACCTTCGTCTTCGTGGGCCACGGCAAGCGCGGCGCCGCGGGCGAGGGCGCCGTGAGCCTGCTGGACGGGCCGCTGACGCGCACGGAGCTGTACGCGCGGGTGATCTCGCCGACCCAGGCGTCCTTCCTCCAGCTCATCGTGGACGCGTGTGATTCGTACTTCTTCGTCAACTCGCGCGGCGCGCTGCCGGTGGGCCCCGCGTACGCGGACGCGGTGAAGGGGCTCCTGGGCAACCGCGAGCTGGCGCGCTTCCCGCAGGTGGGCGTGGTGCTGTCCACGGCGTCGGAGCAGGAGAGCCAGGAGTGGAGCGCCATCCGCTCCGGCGTCTTCAGCCACATGGTGCGCTCGGCGCTGTCGGGCGCGGGGGACGTGAACGGGGACGGCAAGGTGGACTACGCGGAGCTGCGGGCCTTCGTGGCCGCCGCGAGCCAGGGCACGGACGACGTGCGGGGCAAACCGAGCGTGTTCATCCAGCCGCCCGCGTTGAATCGCGCGTTCGCGCTGACGGACCTGGGCGAGGCCACGTCCCTGGGCTACCTGATGGTACCCACGGGCCTGGCGGGCCGGCTGTGGGTGGAGGACGCGCGCGGCATCCGCGTGGTGGAGCTGCACAAGGAGCGCGAGCGCCCGCTGGTGGTGGCGCTGCCCGTGGGGCGGGGCTACTACCTGCGGACCAGCGGCCGGGAGGCGCCGTTCGCCATCACGCGCGCGGCGGAGGTGGTGGACGCCGGCGGCCTGGGCTGGCACGACGCCGCCGTGGCGGCCCGGGGCGCGGCGCAGGACACGATGCGCGACAGGCTCTTCTCCGTGCCCTTCGGACCGCGCTTCTACCGGGGCTACATGGCGAGCCTCGGCATCACGCCGCCGTCGGATGAAGCCGACGCTGCCCTCGTGCCATGAGCCCGTCCGCATCCCTGGCGCTGCTGCTGCTGAGCATGTCGGCCCCTTGCGACACGAACACGCGCGTGGTGCTCATGCCCTTCGAGCGGCTGGCCCTGCCGTCCGCGGACGCGCGTAAGCTGGAGGACGCCACGCGGCGCGCGGTGGCCGCGTTGCCCGGCGCGTGCCTGGAGTCGCGCGAGGACACTGTGGCGAGGCTGCGAGGCTCGGGCGCGGCGCTGGCGGCCTGCGGCGACGCCGCGTGCCGGAGCGCGCAGGCCACGGCGCTGGGCGTGCGCAGGCTGGTGCGGGGCGTGGCGCTGGGCGTGGGAGGCAAGCGCAGCGTGGCGCTCACGGTGACGGACGCGCGAGGCCCGGAGGCGCGCGCGCAGTTCGAGGCCCCTGCCACGGCCCCAGGTGAAGCGGACGCGCGCGCGAGGCAGGCGCTCCAGCAGGTGTGGTCGCCGCTGGTGACGACGCAGCCGGCGCGGGCGCCCCAGGGTCCGCGCCTGCTGCCCAAGGTGTTGTGGGGCGCGGGGGGCGCGGCGCTCCTCGCGGGCGTGGGCTTCGGGCTGGCCGCGCGGCACACGGAGTCGAAGGTGTCGAAGAACGGCGGCGAGTGCGCCGCGGCCGGCGAGTCCTTCGCGGACTGCTTCGCGTCGCGGCTCGACGCCGGCCGCCGTCAGGCGCGGACCTCCAACGTGCTGCTGGGCGCGGGCGCGCTGCTGGGCCTCGGGGGCGCGGTGTCCTTCATCTGGGAGCTGCCATGAGAAGACCTCCCGCGCCGCGGACGTGGCTCGCCGCGCTGACGGGCGCCGCCGTCCTCACCCTGGCGGCATGCTCGTTCGCGCCGGACCTGTCGCGCTTCACCACGTGCGACCCGGCGGGCGGCTGCCCTTCGGGCACGACCTGCCTCAGGCCGGAGAACCGCTGTCTGCCGACCTGCGGTGAGGGGGGCCCCTGCGACGGGCCCGACACCCTGGAGGAGCCGGACGCGGGCACGGAGGTGGACGCGGGCACGGACCTGGACGCGGGCGGCGGCGACGCGGGCACGGACGTGGATGCGGGCCTCGTGGACGCCGGCGTGACGGACGCGGGGGACCTGGATGCGGGCAGCGGCGACGCGGGCCCCTCCCCGCTCTCGCTGGACTCCAGCCTGCTGACGGAGGCCATCGAAAACACCCCCTACTCCGCGCAGCTCCAGGCCCGGGGCGGCACCCCGCCGTACACGTTCAACGCCACCGGCCTGCTCCCCGCGGGCATCGCGCTCGACACCGAGGGCCGCGTCACCGGCACCCCCACGCGCGCGGGGGACCTGGTCCTCCCGGTGGAGGTGACCGACCTGAGCGTCCCCACGAAGCGCGCGAGCGGCAGCCTCACCCTGCGCGCCCGCCCGCTGCTCCGGGTGGCGGGCCCGGAGCCGCTCGCGAACGCGCCCAACAACCGCACCTATACCGAGCGCATCTCCGCCACCGGCGGCAAGGCGCCGTACACCTTCGCCCTCGCGCCGGAGCAGTCGCTGCCCGCGGGCCTGACGCTCGCGGCGAACGGCACCGTCAGCGGCACCACGACGCAGGCGGGGACGCAGGCGTTCACGGTGGTGGTGACGGACAGCGACACGCCGCCCCAGTCCGCCTCCGCCCGGCTCTCCATCACCCTCACGGGCGCGCCCGGCACCGTCACGCTGCTGTCGTGGGCGGTGCCCTCGGGGCGCGTGGGGGCCGACTACAGCTACAGCCTCCGGACGACCGGCGGCTCCAACGCGTTCAGCTGGAGCCTGAAGGACGGCGCCCTGCCGCCGGGCATCCTCCTGGACACGAAGGAAGGCGTCCTCTACGGCAAGCCCATGAGCGCGGGGGACTACACGTTCAAGATTGGCGTCCTGGACCTGCTGTTCAGCGACGAGCGCTCGTACAGCCTGCACGTGGACTGAAGGCCCGGGCCTCACGGGTAGCGGTCCACCACCTGGATGACGCCGGTGTTGTCCTGCACGACGGAGAAGCCCTTCATCGGGCTGGGGTACGCGATGAGCCCCTCGCCGTCCCTGTCCCAGCGCGAGTCCAGCAGCACGCCGCAGAAGGGCACCGACGTGGCGCCGCTCTCCGGGGTGAAGATGCGGTCGTACCGGCCGAACACGCGGTGCTTCGTCACGTAGAGCCGCCCGCCGATGCGCGCCCCCGGCAGCTTCGCCTCCCCTTCCCCCTGCGGCAGCGCGATGACGAAGCTGTAGTTGTACCGGGCCGGTCCCGGGTGGTCCTGGATGCTGTCCACGATGACGGGGATGCGGTCCCCCACCTTCAGCCCCAGCCGCTCCATCTGGAGCTGCGCGCCGCGAGGACAGCTGCCCTCCGGCGGCATCCACGAGGGGCGCGGCGCCTTCGCGTCCGCGTCCGGGCCGTGCTGACACGCGAGCGCCACGAGGCCCAGCAAGGCCACGCTCCCAGCCACTCCACGGCGTGCACGCAGGGTCCGCATGGGCGAAGGCCTCCGGTCAGAACGTCCCGATGCTGAAGTGGAACTGCGTGGGCGCCTCGTTGAGCGCCTCGTCGCGGTCCAGGTTGAAGCCCACGTCGAAGGCCAGCGGGCCCACGGGCGTCACGTAGCGCAGGCCCACGCCCGCCGCGTAGCGCAGCACGCCCGGGTCGAACAGCGTGCGGTCCTGCCACAGGTTGCCCGCCTCGAAGAACAGCCCCAGGTCCACCGCCGCGATGGCCGGCACGCGCAGCTCCGCCTTGCCCAGCGTGTAGAGCTCACCGCCCTGGCTGGCCGGCACCTGCCCCGCGAGCACCGCCTTCAGGTCGTCCGAGCACCCCGCGGGCGAGATGACCGCGCGGCACGCGGCCAGCCGCTGGTGCAGCACCTCGCGCACGTCCTGCGGCAGCACGCCGTCCTCGCGGAAGCCCCGGAGGCTGGAGGAGCCGCCCAGGTAGAACAGCTTGGACCCGATGTTCTGCGCCCCCTGCGTCAGCGGGAGGATGGTGCCCGCGCGCGCGCTCACCGCCACGCTCGCGCGGCGGCCCAGCGGCGCGTACGCGCTCACGCTGCCGGACAGCTTCACGCCGTCGATGGGGAACTCCGGCACGCGGTTGCCCGCGACGTCCGTGGGGTGGACGCTGATGCCGCGCATGAACTCCACGCTGCTGCTGAGCACCATGCCGCGCCGGGGGTTCGCCGGGTCGTCGCGGAAGTCCAACGTCAGCGACGGGCGCAGCGAGTGCAGCGTGAAGTCGCCATACGGATAGCGCAGGCGCTCCTGGTCCGCGCGGTTGACCAGCTCCAGCACGCCCGCGCGCGAGCGCAGCCGGTTGTTCTCCAGCTCGTACTGGAGCGACACGCTGACCCACGACGCCAGCGCCCAGTCCGCGCCCGCCACCGCCGCGAACCGCGTGGACAGGTACGACGGCCGGTGCACGCGCTCGACGATGAGGTCCATCCGCGCGCCAATCTCCTGCGGCGCCAGGAAGGACAGCCGGGGCTGGGACAGCGCCAGGTTGCCGCGCCCGCCCAGGCCGCTGAAGCCGGACAGGTCGGACTCGCACGCCTCGCCGGACAGCTCCCCGGTGGAGCACCCGGCCGGAAGCCGCGACGACGACAGCGCCTCCGCGCTCGCGCCCGCGTAGTTCACCTTGCCGCGCGCCAGCAGGTTGAGCCCCCGGCCGTCCAGGTTGCGCCACGTCGTGTCCAGCGTGATGCGGGGGCCGTCCACCAGGAAGTAGCCGCCGGACACCTCACCGTCGATGCGCGGACGCTCCTGCACCGTCACCAGCACGTCCTTGGAGGCTTCGCGGCGGTTGGGGTCCGCCAGGGACACCTCCGCCTGGCGGAACAACCCCAGCCGGGACAGCCGGCGCTGCGCCTCTCCCAGCGCCTCCACCGACAGCGGCGCGCCGGGCTTCAGGTCCAGCTGCGCCAGCACCACGTCCGGATCCGAGCGCGTCAGCCCCTGGAGCAGCACCTGCCCCACGCGCACGCGAGGGCCCGCGTCCGCGCGGAAGGTCACCTGCGCGGCCGTGCCCCCCTGCTCCACCGACACCGCGTTGCTCACCCGGGCGAAGAGGTAGCCCTCGCGGCCCAGGCCCCGCTCCAGCGCGGCCTGCGCCTGGTCCACCTTCTCGAAGCTCAGCGGCTGCCCGGTGGGCAGGAGCAGCTTCACCCAGTTCGGGTTCACCTCCGGCGGCATGTCCACGAAGACGGGCTCGCGCAGCAGCGCCCGGGGGCCCTCCTCCACGTCGAAGTCCGCCTCCGCCGTGTGGCGGACCGCGTCCACCGTGAGGCCCCGGAAGGCCACCTGCGCGGACGCGAAGCCCTGCTCGCGGTAGGCCGTCGTCATCGCGTCCGCGGCCTCCAGCCACGTGTCCTCCAGGTAGACCGTGGACGGGTCGGGCGGGGACATCACGCTCGCGTCGAAGCGCCGCTCGCGCCCCTCCGTCTCCAGCGGGTCCTCGCGCAGGGGCAGGTCCAGCTCCGGCCAGGTCTCCAGCACCGCCACCTGGTTGGTGAGCATGGCGCGCAGCGCGTCGGACGACAGCGCCGCGTTGCCGTGGAAGCGCACGTCCGTCACGCGCAGCGGGGCGCCCTCGTCCACCTGGAAGCCCAGCACCGCCGCGTCCCCGTCCGGCCGGAGGACCTCCCGCGCCCGCACGCGCGCGTCGTGGAAGCCGCGCCGCCGGTAGAACGCCTCCAGCCGCCGGGCGAGCCGCGCGGAGACGGTCTCGTCCAGCGCCTCCTCTCCGTCGTAGGCCATCACCCGCGCCAGCAGCGCGTCCGGGAAGCGGCGGTTGCCCGTGAAGCGCAGGTGGAACGCGGGCCCCGCCGACACCGGCACCGCCACGGACGCCTCGCTGTCCTCCACCACCACGGCGGGCGAGCCCACCCAGGCGCGCCAGTGCTGGCCCTCGCGCAGGAGCGCCCGCAGCCGCTCCTGGCCGCCGTCCAGCCTCGCCCGGTCGAACACCTCCCCGGGCTTCACCCCCAGCGCCTCCACCAGGCGCGACAGCGGCAGCGCGGGGCTGCCGGAGAAGGTCACCTGCCGCACGCGGGTGGGCTTGCCCTCCTCCACCACCAGCGTCACCGCCACGCCGCCCGCAGGCACCGGCCGCTCCTCCACCTGGATGTCGACGGCGTCGTAGCCCTTGCGCTGGTACGCCTCGCGCACGGCGGCCGCCGCCGTGTCCAGCTCCTCGGGATCCAACGGCCCGCCCTGCAACAGCCCGCTCGCGTCCAGCAGCTCCCCGGACGTGAGGACGTGGTTGCCCTTCACCGCGACGTGCGACAGGAGCGGCAGCGGCGTGAGCTGGAACACCAGCCGCACGCCGCCCGGCACGTCCTGCGTGAGCGCCACCACGTCCGCGAAGCGCCCCGTGGCGAAGAGCCGCTCCACCGACTTGCGCACCGCCCCGGGCGTCAGCGCCTGCCCCTTGCGCAGCGTCACGAGCCCCGAGAGCCCCTCCGAGGCCACACCTTCCGGCAGGTGCAACTCCACGGCCGCCACCTCCGGCGCGCCGTCGTCCGGGGCAGCGGCGAGGGCGGGCCGCGCGCAGACGAGGAGCAGCACCGCGGCGAGCGCGGCTACTCGACCTCCCAGCCGAGCTTCAGCTCGAGCCCGAGGTTTCCGAACGACGCCTGGCTGTTCTCGTTGTCCCACTGGGCCTGTGCGGAAAGACGGTCGTCGAAGCGGTACTCAGCGCGTGCCCGGGTGCCACGCCCACTCACAGGCTGGGTCATGCCGATTTTAAGCTGCTCGGAGAGGAACTTCGACTCCAGTTGTGCGGTGGGCTCCGCCTGCCGGGTGGCGTCGTTGTAGGTGGTGGAGATCTGCAGGGACAGGTCGCGCAGGACGGGGTTGCTGGGCAGGAACCGGCGCACCTGCCGATCCAGTCCCGACACGTTGAAGAGGGCCTCCGCCGCCAGACCGTAGCTCGCCGAGGCCGCCGTGTCCTTGTCCGCGCTCGTCACCCCCAGTGTCAGCAGGGACAGGATGTCACCCTCCGTGAGCACCGGCTCCGACGACAGCACCACCAGCGGGTTGGACGGCCGGCCGAAGGCGTGCAGCTTCACCACGAACTCGCGCACGGACGTCTGCGCCTGCACCTCGAAGACCGGGTCGATGCCGGACGCGTCGCGGAACTCCAGCTGCCCCTGGTCGATGGTGAAGAGGTTGTTGCGGAAGAACGCCTGGCTGCCCTCGGCCGCCTCCACGCGGCCGAGCA
This sequence comes from Corallococcus sp. RDP092CA, assembly GCF_041903675.1. NCBI lineage: Bacteria > Pseudomonadati > Myxococcota > Myxococcia > Myxococcales > Myxococcaceae > Corallococcus > Corallococcus sp. RDP092CA. The sequence goes on from NZ_JAYESI010000020.1 coordinate 39,646, forward strand.
GCCCCGGCTTCACGTCCGTGCCGGTGAGCCGCACGTCGCCCAACAGCCGCGCCTTGGCCAGGTTGTTGTCCACGCGCACGTCGCCGAAGTGCACGTTGACGTCCCAGGTGAAGAACGGGTCCCTCGCGCGCTCGCCTCCGCCGCCCACCGCGAGCTGCGGCTTCTTCTGCATCGTCTTGAGCAGCGCCTCGATGTCGAGCGGCTTCTGGTAGCGCAGCTTGATGATGTCCAGCCCGCCCGTGACGGTGGGCCCGGTGGGCGGCCCCACCACCTGCAACAGGCCGGACACCGTGAGCGGCAGGTCCTCCGTCATCCGGTACGGCACGGCGTCCAGTTGCAGCGTCAGCGCCAGCCGCTTGGGGACGAAGCGCTCCAGGCGGATGTCGCCGCGCGCGGACACCTGGCCCTCGTTCACCTGGGCCTGCAGGTGCTCCAGCAGCACGCGCTGGCCCGTCAGCTCCAGGCGCCCGGACATGCCGCGCACGGTGAGCGGCAGGTCCCGCATGGACAGGCGCACGTCGGACAGCTCCGCGCTGCCCACCACCGACGGCGCGTCCAGCGAGCCCGTCGCCTCCGCGTCCACGCGCAGCTGGCCCCCCACGCGCTCCATGCCGGGCAACAGCGGCTCCAGGAGCCGCACGTCCATGCGCCCCTCGCGCAGGCTCATGTTCATGGCGCGCGGGCTCACCCAGCCGCCCAGCGTGAAGTCCACCGACGCGCCGCTGAAGCGGAACGGCTGCACGTCCAGCCGGCCGTTGAGGTACGTCAGCACCAGCGGCCCCTGGTTGCGGCCGCGCAGGTCGCCCCGCGCGAGCGACAGCTCCCGCACCGTGGCCCCCACCTGGTAGCCCTCCGGCTGCAGCAGCGGCCCCTGCAGCGTCACGCGCCCCGCGAGCATGCCGGTGACGCCCGCCAGCGCCGGCACCTGCGGCAGGAGCGGCCTGATCTCCGGCAGCAGCAGGTCCACGGTGGACTCGAAGAGGTAGGGCTCCTTCACCGTCATGTTCAGGAAGCCCTGCGCGTCGCGGAACGGGCGGCCGGTGACGCGCAGCTGCTTGCCCTCCTGGTGCAGCGCGAGGTCCATGGCGCCCAGGTCGCGCGACGCGAAGGTGATGCGCGGCCCCCGCAGCGTGGCCTGGATGTCCGGCTTGTCCGCCGAGCCCGCCACGGTCCCCTGGAGCGCGAGCGTGCCCTGGATGCCCATCCGCTCCGCGGTCTCCGGGCCCACGGCCTCCGACAGCGACAGGTTCTCTCCACCGAAGCGGTAGTCCAGCGTGCCCGCGAAGCCGAAGGTGCCCTCCACCCACGTGCGCCCCAGGCGGCCGTCCAGCACGGTGCGCTCCAGCACCATCGCCTTGCCGTCCACGAAGCGCAGCCGCGCGGAGCCCGCGCCCAGCCGGCGCCCCAGGTACGTGGTGTCGCGCAGGTCGAAGGCCACCAGCCCCTCCAGCTTCTCCAGGGGGCTGTCGATTTCGACGCGTCCGGAGGCCGCGCCGGCGAACTGGCCCTGCACCACGGCGATGGACGGGCTCAGGCCCGCCACCACGTCCACCAGGTCCTCGGTGCGCCCCTGCGGCACGGTGACGTCCAGGCGCAGGTGCAGGAGGCGCGCGAAGGTGAGCGCCGCCTTGCCGAAGTACTGCGTGCGCCCCTTCTGGCCGGTGAGCGACGGGAAGGACAGCAGCCCATCCGAGTACGACAGCTTCGCCTGCGTCACGCCCAGGCCGAAGCCCCAGAAGGTGAAGTCGCGCAGGGACAGGCTCGCGTCCACCTTCACGTCCGAGTACGGCCCCACGATGGAGTAGTTCGCGGAGCCCTTCCCGGACCACGGCAGCTCCGCGATGTGGCCGAAGTCCGACAGCTCCAGCTCGCCGTTGCCCTGGATGTCCAGGCCGCGCACGGTGTCGAAGTAGAGCGTCACGTCGCCGTGCACGCGCGAGCGGCCGGACTCCACGGTGAGCCGGGTGAAGGACACGCGGTCCCCCGTCAGCTTCACGGCCGTCTGCGCGCGGCCCCGCTCGAAGGTGAGCAGCGTCTTGCCGGCGCTCACCGGCGCATCAAACGCGCGCGTGGCCAGCACGAAGCGGCCGCTGCGCAGGTCCAGGGGCCCGGACAGCGACGGACGGGGCAGCAGCGTCCCGCTGAGGTGCGCGTTCGCCGTCGCGGGGAAGTCCACCCAGGAGCCCGCCACGCCCGCGCGCTCCAGGATGCGCCCGAACGACGCGTCCTCCGTCTGGAGCGTCACGTCCACCGGCAGCTCCGGCGTGAGCCGCAGCGCGCCCGACAGCTTCACCTTGCCGGTGCCCAGCGGGGCCTCCAGCGACTCCACGCGCACGTGGTCCCCCGCGTAGGACAGGCGCGCGTTGAGGCTCACCGGGCCGTACTGCTCATAGGCCAGGTTGCTCGCGGACAGGTCCGCGCCCACCACGAGCGCGGACGGCTTCCCGGTGACGGACAGGCGCGTCCACAGGTGCCCCGTGGCCGGACGCGGCAAGAGCCTCGCCTGCGACAGCGTGCGCAGCGGCAGGAACACCTGCGCGTCCAGCGCGAGCACCGGGTGGCACAGCGTCTCCACGCGGCCGGACACCGTGGCGGTGATGTCATCGAGCGTCACCTCCGCGCGCTCCACGTCCAGGAGGCCCTCGTCCGGGTCCAGCGCGCCGGTGAAGCCCAGCTTCCCCAGCGTCAGCTCGCCGCCGCCCGGCCCCAGGCGCACCAGGCCCCGCCGCGCGCCCACCTCCAGCTCCATCACGCCCCAGCGCTCCACCCACCCCACGTCCAGGCTCTCCACCTCCACGCCCCGCCCGTCCGGCAGCGCGAGGCGCACCGCCGCGCCGGTGATGTCCACGCGCCCCACGCCCACGCGCGTCAGCGGCGTGAGCGGGCACGTGCCGTCGGCGGAAGGGGGGCTGGAGGAAGGCCGCGACAGGTCCAGCACCACGCGAGGATGGCGCACGCGCACCTGGCCCAGCATGAGGCGGCGGGACAGGGGCGACAGGAAGCCCAGCGCCACCTCCGCCTCGTCCGCGGCGAACAGCGGCGTGTCCGTCCCGCGCGCGAACACCGACACGCCGTGCAGCACCACGCGCGAGCCCAGCGGATCCAGCTCGCACCGGCCGATGCCCACGTCCACGCCCAGCAGGTCCGGCAGGTGCCTGCGCGCCACGGTGCAGGCGGCGTCCCAGGTGAACGGCTGACGCAACAGGAAGACGCTCCCCGAAATCACGAGGAGCACCAACAAGAGCGCCTTGCGCGCACCGTTGCGGCTGGGGATGGACAAGCCGCTAGAGCTTACCGAGTCCCTCGAGGTAGCGGTCGATCTCCGCCAGGTCGATCTTCGTGTTCGCCGTCCGGGGCAGCGACGTGGCGGGCGCGCTCGGCCGCTCGCTCGCCTGGGAGGCGGCCGAGCCGCCCTGGAGCCCCAGGTTGTCGCCGATGCGGTGCACCAGCTCCGCGCTGATGGTCTCCGAGCGCGCGAGGAACGCCTCGAAGAGCGCGTTGTCGCACAGGGTGTTGATGACGCGCGGGGTGCCGCCGGAGTGCTCGTGCACGGCGAGCAGCGCCTCCGGCGTGAAGGGCATGCGCGGGCAGCCGGCGAGCCGCAGCCGGTGCTTCACGTAGGCCTCCGTGGACTCCGCCGTGAAGGGCTCCAGCTTGTAGCGGAGCGCCACGCGCTGGGCGAGCGGCGGATCCAGCTTCAGGTTCTTCTCGATCTCCGGTAGGCCGAAGAAGACGAAGGAGATGAGCTTGCGCTCGGGCACCTCCAGGTTCAGCAGCCCCCGGAACTCCTCCATCAGCTCGCGCGTCTCCAGCATCTGCGCCTCGTCGATGAGGACGACGGCCTTCTTGCCGGACTCGTAGATCTGCAGCAGCCGCTGGTAGAGCTGCGACAGGAGCGCCAGCTTCTCCTGCGCGGGGTTCTCCACGCCCAGTTGGAGCGCGATGCGGCGCAGCAGCCACTGGGCGGTGATGCCCGAGTGGATGATGACGAGCAGCGCGGCCTCGTACTCGGACTCCGGAAGCGAGTCGAGCATGCGCCGGGCGAGCGTCGTCTTGCCCGCGCCGATGTCGCCGATGAGGATGGACAGGCCCTTCATGTAGCCCACGGCGTGCATCAGCCGGGTGAGGGCCTGCGAGTGCTGCGCGGAGTTGTAATAGAAGCGGCTCACCGGAGCGTTGGAGAACGGCTCCTGGGTGAGTTCGAAGAAATCGAGGTAGGTCGTCATCGCTCGCCGGGCCTCGTGGGGACGCGCTACACGTACCCTACTTTACGAGCCTTCGGCGCGCCCGCGGTGGGAACCGGCGTCGCGGGGCCCTTGCCGGCGCGAGGCAGCGGGTCCTCTTCCGGGGCGGTCACCGCCGACAGGCGCGTCACCTGCGCCCCCACGTCGCGATACTTCGCGTCCATGGCGGCCACACGCTGGAAGTGGAAGAGCGCCTTGCCCTGCTCGTTGAGCGCGTCGTAGGCGGTCGCCAGCTCGAAGCCCAGCGCCTTGGCCACCTCGCCCGTCGCGAGCACGTTGGCGAGGCCTTCCTTGAACACGGTCACGGACTCGTCCGGCCTGCCGCGCAGCGTGTGCAGCATGCCAATCATGGTCAGGCAGTCCAGCTCGCGCGGGGTGCCCGCGCAGCCCTGGCGGGCCACGTCGAACTCGTGGACGGCGTCGTCCAGGAGGCCCATCTCCTTGTAGGCGATGCCCAGGTCGTAGTGCGTGTCCACGTCCTCGGGCTTCACCACCTTGGCGAGGCCCTTCTTGAACTCGGCGAAGACCTCGTCCACCGAGTACTGGAAGTCCTCCTCCGCCGGAGGCACCGCCGCCAGCGACTCGCCCCCCAGGTCGTCCAGCTCGCCGGCCAGCTGCGCCGCCAGGTCGAACGCGTCGCCGCCACCGGCGTCGTCGTCGACCGACGCGTCCGTCACGGGCTGCACGGAGGGCACGTGCATCGGCTCGGAAGGCGCGTCGTCCGCGGAGGCCGCGCCACCGCCGGCCTCCATCTCCTCCAGCCGCGCCATCAGCTCGGAGGCGCGCACGTGGCCCGGGAACGCGATGGCCACCGTCTCCAGGATTTCGCGCGCCTCTTCCAAGAGCCCCTGGTCCAGGAAGAACGACGCCTCGTCGCACTCCTCGGAGGCGGGCTCCTCCTCGGGCTCGGCGTCCGGCTCGGCCTCGACCGCCACGGGCTCCGGCTCAGGCTCCGGCGTGGGCTCCTCGACCTGGGGCTCGTCGTAGGAGAGCGACTCCATCGACGGGAGCACCATGTGCGCGGCGGTGGGCTCGTCGTCGTCCTCGTCGCCCAGCGACACGCCGCCATCGTATGAGGGCGCCTCTTCCGCTGGCGTGGTGAAGCTCTCGTCGAGGCCGGCGTCGTCCAGCGCGGACGCATCCAGCGGCGCGAGCCCCACGCGCGTGGGCGCGTCGTTGTCCTCGCCCAGCGCCATGCCGGGGTCCAGCAGCGCTTCGTCGCCGGCGTCGACCAGGGCCGGCAGTTGGAGCGTGTCCGGCGCGGCCTCGTCCAGCAGCGCGCGCGTCGGGGACAGCACGCGCGTGGGCTGCGGCTCGTCCTCATCCCCCAGGGACATGCCGCCCGCGTCGTCCGCGAGCACCATGGGCTCGTCTCCGCCCGCATACTCCAGCGCGTCGTCCTGCGCGACCAGCGGCTCGTCGTCGGAGGCCTCCAGGCCGCCCAGGCCCGGCTCGTCCGCGAGCACCAGCGAGTCCTCGTCGGCCCCCATCACCAGGCCGTCCTGGGCCGGCAGGTCGTAGACGGTGTTCTCGGCGGAGCTGATGGGCTCGCCCATCACGGCTTCCTCGCCGCTCAACGTGGCCTCCGCGACCTCGTCGTCGACGATCTCGTCCGAGTCGCCCCCGTGGCTCAGCGCCGCGAGCGCCAGCTCATCCCCCACGGGCTGCGCGAGCGCGTCCTCCGGTGGATCCGCGACGAGGATCTCGTCGTCGTTGGAGTCCACCAGGATGGCGTCCTCCTCCAGCGACTCCACGCCCGGCGTCACCGCCGGCGCCATGATGCCGCCTTCCGAGCGGAGCACGGACAGGAAGGCGGGCACCTCCGGATGCCCCGGATCCTCCTGGAGGATGGTGGCCAGGTAGGGCTGCGCGCGCTGCACGTCCGCGCGGCGCGTGCACAGGCGCAGCACGTTCAGCAGCTGCTCCGACGCCTGCGCGGCGTTATTGGCCGCCACGTAGATGTGGTACGCCTTCTCGTGCGCGTCCAGGTTCTCCGGATCCACGGAGAAGACCTTGCGCAGGTGCTCCAGCGCTTTGTCGTGGAGCCCGTACTTCACGTAGACGTCCGTCTCCGTCAGCAGCTTGGACAGCTGCTCGCGGCTCAAGCCCGCGGGCGGGGGGGGCACCACGGCCGCGGGCGGCGCGGGACGGGACGGGGGCGGCGCCGCGGGGGCCGGCGCGCTCCATGCGGGCGCGGCCTCCTCGATGGGGGCGTGCACGGCGACGGGCGCGGGCTCCGGCTCCGGCGCGGCCACGGGCCCCCGGCGCGCGAGCAGATCCGGGTCCTGCGGGTCCAGCAGCTCGATCTGCGTCCACACCCCGTCCGCTTCGGCGGTGCGGCCGCGCTCCTGGTGGATCTTCGCGAGCTCCTTGTAGACGGACACCGTCTTGGAGACCTGGCCCAGCCCCTGGAACGCCTGGGCCAGGAGCGTCAGCGTCTCCACGTCGCGGCCATCCGCCTTGAAGCACACCTGGAGCTTGGCGAGCGCGCGCTTCTGATCACCGCGCTGCAGGTACGACGCGGCCAGCTCCTTCGCGAGCGGGAGGTTGTCCGGCTCCAGCGCGGAGAGGCGCTCGGCGACGCGCAGCCAGTCATCCGCGCGGGCGTTGCGCTTGAGGTACTCCGCGGCGCGCTTGAACTCCTGCGCCGCTTCCTGCGTCATGCTCTCGCGCGCGTACAGCTCCGCGAGCTTGATCTTCGACGCCACGTTCTCGGGGTCGAGATCCACCATCTTCTTGAGCGTATCGAGGCTCGACTTGGTGTCGCCCGCCTTGTCGTAGTGATTGGCGACGATCTGGAAGTACGCCATCGCCTCCGACATCAACCCCAGCTGCTGGTGCAGCTCCGCCAGCTTGAGGTTCACCTCCAGCAGGTTCGGGTTGAGCTTGAGGACCTGCTTGTAGAGGGCGACGGCCTTGAGGAAGAAGCCGTCCGAGGAGTAGCTCTCCGCGACCTTGATGAAGAAGTGCGCCGCCTGCGCGTTGTCGTTCTTCTTCTGGTACAGCTCCCCCATCTTCTGGAGGACCCGGATGTCCTTGGGGTCGACCTCCAGGACCTTCTGATACTCCTTGATGGCTTTGTCGTACGCGCCCTTCGCGACCAGCTTCGCGGCGGCTTCGATGATCTTGTTCTTGTCCATCGAGCGTGCGCTTCCGGCAGGCAGAAACCCCGAGGAACTTCGCGGGTTTCAGTCCTTCTCTGGGGGGGAGGTTCGGAGGCTAACGGAATCCTCCGATGCGGGTCAAGAAACAGCCTGCCCTCCCCCAGGGCTGGATCACCCGCCTGGACGCTCGTCCGCCCGGCGGGCTTTCCACGACTTCGCCACGAGCGCTACGGCGTCTCTTCCACGGCCTTCTTGAGGCGGCGCGACCCCGTCTCGCTCGCCAGCAGGCGCTCCACGAAGCGGGTGTCGTAATTGCCCTCCTGGAAGGACTCCTCCGCCAGTGCGGCCCGGTGGAACGGGATGTTGGTGCGGATCCCCTCCACGACGTACTCGGAGAGCGCGCGCTGCATGCGGCGGATGGCCGTCTCGCGGTCCTCCGCGTGCACGATGAGCTTCGACAGCAGGCTGTCGTAGTGCGGCAGCACCGTGTAGTTCTCGTACGCGGCCGAGTCCACGCGCACGCCATAGCCACCCGGCACGCTGTAGCCGGTGATCTTCCCCGGCCACGGCGCGAAGGTGACGGGGTCCTCCGCGTTCACGCGGCACTCGATGGCGTGCCCGCGGATCTGGATGTCCTCCTGCTTGAAGCGCAGGGGGTGCCCGTAGGCCATGCGGATCTGCTCACGGACCAGGTCCACGCCCATGACCAGCTCCGTCACGGGGTGCTCCACCTGGATGCGCGTGTTCATCTCCATGAAGTAGAACTCGCCGCGCTCGTCGAGCAGGTACTCGATGGTGCCCACGTTGTTGTAACGGAGCTTCTTCATCGCGGCGACGGACACCTCGCCCATGCGCTGGCGCAGCTCCGGCGTGAGCGCGGGCGACGGGCTCTCCTCGATGAGCTTCTGGTGCCGGCGCTGCACGGAGCACTCACGCTCGTTGAGGTGGATGATGTTCCCGTGCTCGTCCGCGACGATCTGGATCTCGATGTGGCGCGGCTTCTCCACGTACCGCTCGATGTAGAGGTCGCCGTTGTTGAAGGAGGCCAGCGCCTCCGCCTGCGCGGTGGAGAACGCCTGCGCGAGCACGCCCGGCTCGCGGACGATCTTCATGCCCTTGCCGCCGCCGCCCGCCGCCGCCTTCAGGATGACCGGGAAGCCGATCTCCTTCGCGAACGCCTCCGCCTCGCGCGGATCCTTCACCGTGCCGGGGCTGCCCGGGAGCAGCGGCATGCCCGCCTCGCGGGCCGCGGCGCGCGCGCTCACCTTGTTGCCCATCAGCCGCAGCATCTCCGGACGCGGGCCGATGAAGCGGATCTTGCAGTTCTCGCAGACCTCCGCGAACTCGGCGTTCTCCGACAGGAAGCCGTAGCCCGGGTGGATGGCGTCCGCGCGCGTGATCTCCGCTGCGGAGAGCAGCTGCGGCACGTTGAGGTAGCTCTCCTTGGACGGAGGCGGCCCGATGCAGACGGCCTCGTCCGCGAAGCGCACGTGCAGCGCGTTGGCGTCGGCGGTGGAGTGCACCGCCACGGTGGCGATGCCCAGCTCACGGCATGCGCGGATGACCCGCAGGGCAATCTCCCCGCGGTTGGCGACCAGGACCTTCTTGAACACGGCCGTGCTCCTTCGCGAGGGCCTTGAGGCGCGCCCCGCCCGGGAGGGCCGGACGCGCCTGACAAAGAGAGACTCAGGCCGGCTCGATGCGGAACAGCGCCTGGCCGAACTCCACCGGGCGACCGTTCTCCACGAGGACCTCGGCGATGCGGCCGGCGACCTCGGACTCGATTTCGTTCATCAACTTCATCGCTTCCACGATGCAGAGCACCTGGCCCTTGCGCACCACCGTGCCCACGTCCACGAACGGGGGCTGATCCGGCGCGGGGGTCCGGTAGAACGTCCCCACGAAGGGGCTGTTCACCAGGTGGCCCGGCTTCTCCGCGGGCTTCTCCGGCGCCGCAGCGGCGGCCGCGGGCGCGGCGGGGGGCGGGCGGGGCGCGGCCGGCGCGGCATACTCCACCGGCGGCGACACCGTCACCCCGGGGCCGGACGACGCCGTGTGGTGGACGATGGTCGTCTCCGGCGCGTGACCGCGGCGGATGTAGAGCTTCTCCGGGCCCTTCGTCCACACCAGCCGGGTGACGTCAGAGGCCTCCAGGATCTCGACGATCTGCCGGAGGGCGTCCACGTCCAGGGTCGTGCTGCCCGAATCCCGCCCGGAGGCCGCGCCCGAGGACACAGCCGGCCGGGTTGCCTTGCGCTTCGTTGCCATTCAGACCCCTCCCGGGTCGTCAGGTGATGGGAAGCCGCTGCTAGCCCGCGGTGGCCACGCGGGTGAGGTACTTGCCACCTTCACGCGTGTCGATCTTCAGGATGTCGCCCTCGTTGATGAACAGGGGCACGTTCACGGTGAAGCCGGTCTCCAGCGTCGCGGGCTTCATGGCGCCGGACACGGTGTCGCCGCGCACGCCCGGGTCACACTTGGTGACCTTGAGGTCCACGGAGTTCGGCAGCGTCACGTTGATGGCCTTGCCGTTCCAGAAGAGGATCTCGACGTCCAGGTTCTCCTTCAGGAAGTTGGCCGCCTCGCCCAGGCCCTCCTTGGTCAGGAAGGTCTGCTCGAAGGTCTTCTTCTCCATGAAGTGGTACTCGTCGCCCTGGACGTACAGGAACTGCATGTCCTTGGACTCGATGTCGGGGACGCCCACCTTGTCGCCGGACTTCAGCGTGGGCTCCAGGACGCGACCGTCGAGCAGGCTGCGGATCTTCGTGCGCGTGAAGGAAGAGCCCTTGCCCGGCTTGACGTGCTGGAAGTACTCGATGACGAACGGCCGGTCCTCCCACAAGATCTTCAAACCATTGCGGAACTCGGACGTATCGACAAAACCGGCCATGGGACCGACTCCTTCAGACAGACGTAAAGACGAAAGTCCGGGGTGTCTAGCCCATGCCCTGGTTCCTGCAAAGAGGAAAGCGGAGGCACGCTGCGTCGCCGGGCAGGCTCGACAAGCCCCTGCCCGAGCGGACGTGCGCTGCTACAACTCCGCCTTCACGTTCGGCGCGGTGACGCGCAGGACATAGCGCCCCTTGCCGAAGTTCCCGTCCGCGCGCAGGGCCAGCACGAGGAAGTATTCCGGCGTCAGCAGGCGCATGACGGTGAGGACCTTCTCGCTGTTGACGGACACCTCGGTGACGGTGCCCGTCTTCAGCGACTCGGCCGCGTGCTTCAACTGCGTGAGCAGGTTGGCGTACTCCACCCAGGTGCCGGAGACGTCCAGCTCCGTGGCTTCGTCCTTCTGGAACGTCTCCACGGAGATGCCGTCGAAGCCCATCACGCTGCACGCGAGGGCTCCGTCCACCTGGTTCACCACCGCTTCAAGGTGCGTGCGAAAAGACATGGTCCTCCCTGCGCGGGGTGACGGGTGCCGGAGCTACTGGCACTTGGGGTAGATGCCATCCTGTCCGCCGGCCTGGCCGCAGGGGGCCACGGGGTCGGGAACTTCATCGGGCTCGCAGGCGGGGATGGTCACGGGAGCATTGAAGACGCGGAACGAATAGACGACCTCGTTGGTCTCGAACTTCTTTCCACTCGCGCTGAACTCCCCGGCGAACTGGGCGGTGACGCTCACCTCGACGTCCTCACCAGCCGCCACGTTGTCCGCGAGCTTCTGCGCGGCCTCCGCAGTCAGCAGGTTGGCCACGAGGATGTTGTCCTCGCTGGAGGGAGACAGGCCCGCTGTGTAGTTCACCACTCCATCGGGGAGGCTGAGGTTCGGAGACGTCGCGTAGGACAGCCGCAGCGACTTGATGAACGCGGTGCCAGCCCCCCCCGTGCCGTCGCCCGGCTCCAGGGGGCTGTCGCCGATCTCGATGCCCGTCTGGAGGTACGTGTTGTTCACGAGGAAGGCCAGCACGTAGCTACGGCCAACCCCGACGTTGAGTGAGCCGCGCGCGATGCCCGGCGCGGTGAGCTGGACCTCGCATGTCGCGCTGGGCAGCTTGAGGCTGGTGATCTGGACGACGGGGGTACTCTCGGTGCACGAGCAGAGCCCGAGCGACAGGGCCGCCGCGATGATGAAGGGCTTCATTGGAATGGTCTCTCCCAATCAGGGCGCGATGCAGCTCAGAGGCTCTGCGCGATGGTCTGCCGGTTGAGGATGCGGGGCGTGATGAAGATGAGCAGCTCCTGACGCTCATCCGTCTCAGAGGTGCTCTTGAAGAAGAAGCCGAGCACGGGAATCCGCGACAGGAAGGGCACCGCGTCGCGCGAGGTGCTGCCTCGACGCACGTAGATGCCGCCAATGACCGTCGTGTCTCCATCCTTCACCAGCACCTGGGTGTTGGCCTCCTTGCGCTGGATGGACGGCTGGCCGTTGGCCCCCGTGTTGGACGGATCCGGCTGGTTGTTCTGCGCCGCGATGGACATGAGGATGCTGCCGTCCTGGGTGATGTGCGGCGTGACCTCCAGCGACAGGCGCGCCTCCACGAAGGTCGTGTTCACGCCGCCAGCCGACGTCTGGCTGAACGGGATGGAGAGACCCTGGCTGATGCGTGCCGTGTTGTTGTCCAGCGTGGTGACCTTGGGCGACGAGATGGTCTTCACCGCGCCCTCCGTCTCCGCCGCGGACAGGCGCAGGTTGAGCTGCACGGCGCCGCCCGCGGAGCCGAAGGCGAAGCCCATGGCACCACCGAGGCCCTGGCCCACCGCCGCCGGCAGGTTCACCGCGAAGTTGGGCTGGGCGGGAACGCCCGGCGACGTGCCACCCGCGCCGCCCGTCACGCCGACGGTGCTGGGGAAGATGAGGCCGGTGGGGTTTCCGGTCGCCGTGGAGAACCGCGTCTGACCGCCCCACTGCACGCCCAGGGCGCGGCTGAAGGTGGTGCTCGCCTCCACGATGCGGCTCTCGATGAGGACCTGCGGCGTCTGCGTGTCCAGGCTGCGCACCAGGGCGCGCGCCTTCTCCGTGTTGGAGCGGATGTCCTTGATGATGAGCACGTTGGTGCGCGTGTCCACCGTCACCGAGCCGCGGTCGCTGAGCACGTCCTTCACGCGCGCCGACATGTCACCGGCCACCGCGTAGTTCACCGGCACCAGGCTGACCAGCAGGTCCTCCTGCTGCTGCAGCGACTTCTTGCGCTCCTGGCGCAGCCGCGCCTCCTCTTCCAGGGTCTTCAGCGGCGCGATGCGGATGATGTTGCCCACCTGCTCCTGGCCCAGCTGCTTGGTGCGCAGGATGAGGTCCAGCGCCTGGTCCCAGGGCACGTTGCGCAGGCGGATGGTCACGCGGCCCGACACGTCGTCTGCCACCACGATGTTGCGCTTGGAGATCTCCGCGATGACGCGCAGCAGGTTCTGGATGTCGATGTCCTTGAACTCGAAGGACACGCGCTTGCCGCGGTAGCGCGCCTGCTGGGGCGCGCCCTCCGCCGCGTAGGCCGGGGCCTCCGCCGTGAAGCCGGCGGTGCGCTGGGTGACGGCCACCTCCTCCGTCTTCACGCCCTGCACGTCCAGCCGCCAGCTCAGGCTGTTGGCGCCCTGGGTGACGTTCTCCTCGATGGCGCCGTCCGCGGCGACCACCAGGCGCACCTTGCGGCCCTCACCCGGCACGCTGAAGGCGCTGATCATCTTCACCGGCGTATCCAGCGCGCTGGTGTCCAGGCTGCGCTCCAGCTTCTTGGGCAGCCGCGCGTTCTCCAGCGTCAGCACCGCGCTGCGCGGATCCGGCCGGTCCACCTTCCACGCCGTCGCGCCGGACAGCTTCAGCTGCACGCGGCCGCCCGAGGGGCTCTCGTCGAAGGACAGGTCCTTGACCTCCACCACCGCCGGCTGCGGCGCGGCCTGCGCCACGGCGGGCTGCGGCTTCGCCGTCTCCACGGGCAGGGGCTGCGGGCGCAGGGGCTCCGTCTCCGCCACCGCGTCGCGGGGCTGGGACGGCTTGGGCTTGCGCGCCACCGCGCCGCCCAGCACCACATCAAGGCCGCGCTCGGCGCGGTCCACGCGGTAGGCGGGCATGTCGCCCTTGGCCACGAGGACCAGGCGCACCTTGTCCTCGTGCGCGCCCACGCGCACGTCCTTGAGCAGGTTGCCCTTCATCTTGGGCGCCTTCGCGCTCAGGCCCACGCCGTACACGTCCACGGCCAGGCGCGGCGGGTCCACCAGCTCCAGGACCTCGTAGCGGGCGATCTCACCGTCGGTGGTGACGCGCAGCGCGTCCCCGTCCAGCGCGAGCCGGGTGATGCGCTGGGCCGGGTGGGCCACCTCGCGCTCATCCGCCTCCGTGGCGACCACGTTCTCACGGCCCGGCGCCTGGGACGGGGCCGCCTTGGAGGAGGTCCCCGCCTCCGGCACCACCGCCACCATCGCCTCCACCGGCGCGGACGTGTCCTTCACGGGCGCGGCGGCGACGGAGGGCTTCGGCGCGGGCTCCGAGGGCTTCGCTTCCACCGGAGCCTGCGGCGCCTGGGCGGTCGCGGCGGCGGGGGCCGTCGGCGAGCCGTCCACGGAGATGACCACGCGGTTGCCCTCCGCGCGGACGTCGTACTGGGAGGCCTGGTCGAGCGCCACCAGCACGCGGCCCACGCTGGCGCGCGCGTCGGAGAACTGGGCGGCGACCACGCCGGACACCGGACCGGTGCCGTCGTGGTGCCCCTTGATGCCGGTGGCGTCCGCGGACGACAGGTCCACCACCAGCCGCTCCGGCCCGCTGAGCCGGAAGACGGTGAAGGTGGGCGGCCGGTTCCCGGTCACCACGACCTGGGCGCCGGCTCCTGTCCGAGTCACCTGCAGGTCCTTCAGCGTATTGAGATCCGCGCCGTACACCTTGGCGCTTGCCAGGACGACCGCCCATGCGGCCGCCATGATCCACTTGCCCCTCGTCACAGCGCTCTGCTCGAGCATGCGTCCCCTCAACAAGTTGGAAGCGGGCCACATCTGCCCGCCGGCGCGCCGTGGGGCGCTACTCCCAGTTCTTGCCCGTCATCAGGTTGTAGGCGGGGTCCTTCGCGCCATCCGCCTTGAGCTGCAGGCTCACCGGATTGCTGATGAGCTCGCCCTTGGCCCCCGTGAAGACCTCGGTGACGGTGACCGAGTCCCGGAGAATCTGTGTGACCTTGCCGCCCTGGCGCCCCACGCGGGTGTTGCGCCGGACGATGTGGCCGCGACCCAGGGGGTCCTCGACCATCGCCAGCGGGCTGGCATCCCCGGTGACGACCGCCACCAGTTTGAGCTGGTCGAGGTCGAACACGCACAGGGGTTCGTTGCACGTCCGCTCCGGTGCGTCGCGCGCCACCGGCCCGAGCTCCTCCAGCGGGCTGCGGAACGGGTCCCGCTTGCCCACCGGACTGTAGGTGTAGACGAACGTTGGCGCCGCCGACGCCTCGGTCTTCTCCTCCACCGGGGCCGGCGCGGGGGCGGCGGCCTGGGGGGGAGCAGGTGGTGGGGCCTTGGGCGTGTCCGAACAAGCAGACAGGGTCAGCGCCATCACCGCAGCGGTCATCGTGGACTTGAACGTCTTCATCCGCGTCATCCCTTGTCGCCCCTGTTGCCGGGCGGATCAAGTTTCTAGTTGCGCTTCTTCTTGTCGGTGGCCTTCGTGTCTGCGGCCTTCGTGTCGACGAACCGGAACGTCGTCGCCAGGAAGCTGCTCTGGAGGACCACCTTCTCGTTCTTCAGTGTCGCGCCATCGAGCTTGATGTTGTTGACGTTCACGATGCGTCGCATGTTCGCCATCTCCTGCAGGAACATGGCGATCTCATGGTAGTTGCCGCTCACCGTCATCTTGATGGGGATGCGCGCGAAGAACTCGTTGCCGCTGACGTACTCCTTGTCGGGCTCCACGCGGGAGATCTCCAGACCGGACTTCTTGCCGATGTCGTTGATCTGCGCGAGCAGCTCCTCCATGTCGCGCCGCTCCGGCAGCTCCGTGAGGGCCTCCGCCAGCTTCTGCTCGAGCACGTCCATCTCACGGCGGCGCTCGTTGAGGTTCTGGGCGATCTCGCTCTTCTCCGCGAGCTCCAGGTCCAGCTTCCGGCGATCCGAGTTCTTGCGCACGATCTCCTCTTCCGTGGGCTGGATGAACGAGAAGAAGTTGGCCACGGTCAAGAGGACGACGAGGGCCACGAGCCCGCCGAACTTCGCAGCGGGGGGGGCCTTCGCGAGCTGATCCAGGTATTTTTCCATGACAGGGGTCCTTCGCCGCCAATCAGATGGCGTAGTTGGCGGTGAGGGTGAGCTTGAAATCGACGAACGTCGGGGCGCCGGCCTGGGTGGTCTTGGACTGCACGGCGTTGGTCAGTTCGATGTTGCCGAAGAAGGGCTTGATGTCGCTCGCGGAGAACTCCTCCACGCTCGCGGTCTCCGTGTTGAAGAGCTCCACGCGCGACGTCTTGGCGGCGCCGCGGGCCTGATCCACCAGGCGCCCCATGCCCTTGGGCGTCCACACCATGCCGCCCAGACCGCGCATCAGCTCCGCGACCTCGTCGTGGCTGACGGCGGAGCCGTTGATGGTGACTTTGTTGGAGGACTCGACGAAGTCCTTGAGCCAGACCTTCTTGGGCATCGCGGAGGACAACGCGTCCAGCATGCGCACCGGCCCGCTGCGGCCCTTGCGCAGGGAGTCCAGCACCGCGAGCTTGCCCTCCACTTCCTTCTTGCGGGCGTTGATGTTGGTCACCTCGCCGATGACCTTCTCCAGCTCCGCGATCTTCGCGCGCGTCTGGGCGATGCCCTGCTTGGCCCTGTCCAGTTCGTCGTTGCGGTTCTTGAACCAGAAGTAGTTGCCGCCCACCGCCAGCAGCAGCGCTACGGCGTAGATGGCCAGGATCTGCCGGCCCATCTCCCGCTTCTTCACCGCCCGGACGGGCAGCAGGTTGATTCGGATCATCATGTGCGTGAGTTCCTCGTGGCCAGAGCGGTATCAGCCCAGCTTGTCGCCCGGGCGCCGGAGCGCCAGTCCCACTGCCACCGCGGCCATGGGCGCCACGTCCATGATGAACGCGGGGTCGAACTTGCGGTTGTCCACTTCAATCTTCCGGAACGGGTTGAGGATCTCCACCGGCACGCCGGTCCGAGCCTCGATGGTCTTGAACAGGGCGGGGATCTTCGCGGTGCCGCCGGACAGGTAGACCTTGGTGAAGTTCGAGTCCGCGGCGGTGCCCGCGTAGAAGTCCAGCGAGCGCTGGATCTCGCCGGCCACCTGCTCCGCCACGCTGGAGAGGACGCGCTCCACGTCCTGGGGAACGACGGCGTCCGCGTCCGCGCGGTTGCCGCCGATCTTCAGCGCCTCCGCCTCCTCGTAGGAGACGTTGAGCTGCTTCTGGATCTCTTCGGTGAACTGGTTGCCGCCGATGGTCACGTCACGGGTGAAGACGGTGACGCCGTTGGCGATGATGTTGATGTTCACCACGGAGGCGCCGGCGTTGATGAGGACGACGGTCTCCTTGTCCGGCAGCTCGTAGTTCGTGGAGAACATGTTCTGGACGGCGAACGCGTCCACGTCCACCACCACCGGCGCGAGGCCCGCCTCGGAGACCACGGTGGTGTAGTCGTTGATCATGTCCTTCTTGGCGGCGACGAGCAGGACGTCCATCTGGCCAGTGGCGTCGTTGCCCCCGCCATCCAGGATCTGCGTGTCGATGTTCACGTCCTTCACGTCGAAGGGGATGTACTGCTCCGCCTCCCACTGGATGCTCTCCTCGAGCTCTTCCTGGCTCATGCGGGGCATCTGGATCTTCTTGATGATGACCGAGTGACCGGACACGCCGATGGCGACGTCCTTGCCCTTGACCTTCAGCTCGGACATCAGCTCCTGGACGGCCTGCACGATGGCCGTGGAGTTCATCAACGCGCCGTCCACGATGGCCTCGGGAGGCAGCGGCTTCATTCCGAAGCTCTGGAGCGCGTAGCCGACTTCACCGCGCTTGCGCTGCTCCTTGAGCATGATCATCTTGATCGACGTCGACCCGATATCCAGCCCGAGTGCCAGTTTGCCCTTCGCCATGCGTAACTCCATCGGAGAGGGCGCCAGCGTAGCACCGGCTTGATACCCCTCCTAAAAAGTGCTTGGCGCCCGGCCGCCCTGCGGACGGGAGAGCGCCGTGAAAGCCGACCACGACCGCGCCCCCGGACCCACCTTCGCGGAGGCCCGATTTTCCGGCCCCAGCCGCGTTCCGTCAAATGTCCGTGGAGGAATCTGGGAGGTTGCCCGCCACCCGCTCCCCTGCCCTCAGCTCCGAGCCCCTTCCGCGTCCGGGTCGATGCCGTACTCCTTTATCTTGTAGAGGAGCGCCCGGTGGCTGATGTCCAGCACCTCCGCCGCCCGGGTGCGGTTGCCCTTCGTGCGCCGCAGGGCCGCCCGGATGTAGGACTCCTCCAGCTCCCGGATGGCGCGCTTGAGCGACAGGTCGCCACCGGCCTGTAGCGGCGCGGCTGTCCCGGCCGGAGCGGGTGCGGAAGCCGCCCACAGCTTCTCCGGCAGGCTGCCCGGCTCGACGAGGACGCCCTCCGAAAGCAGCACGGCGCGCTCCATGGCGTTCTCCAGCTCGCGCACGTTGCCGGGCCAGGCGTAGGCCGTCAGCAGGGCCGCGGCCTCAGGGGTGAAGCCCTCCAACGGCGGATCACGGTTCAGGTCGCGGTTGAAGCGCTGGAGGAAGGCGCGGGCGAGCAGCGGGATGTCCTCGCGGCGCTCGCGCAGGGGCGGCAGGGTGAGGTTCAGGACGTTGAGGCGGTAGTAGAGGTCCTCGCGGAAGTCGCCCTTCTCCACCAGCTTGCCCAGGTCGCGCAGCGTGGCGGCCACCACGCGCACGTCCACGCGCTCCACGCGGCTCTCGCCCACCGGGCGGATTTCGCCCTCCTGCAGCACGCGCAGGAGCTTCACCTGCGCGCCCAGGGGCAGCTCCCCCACTTCATCGAGGAAGAGCGTGCCGCCGTCGGCCTCCGCGAACAGGCCGCGGCGGGCGGTGCGCGCGTCGGTGAAGGCGCCCTTCGCGTGACCGAACAGCTCGCTCTCCAGGAGCCCGTGGGGGATGGCGCCGCAGTTGACCGCGACGAAGGGCATGGCGGCGCGGCGGCTCTGGCCGTGCAGCTCGCGCGCGATGAGCTCCTTGCCGGTGCCGCTCTCGCCGGAGATGAGCACCGTGGTGTCCACGGGCGCCACGCGCGCCACCTGCTTGAGCACCGCCTGGAGCGCGGCGCTCTGCCCCAGGATGTGCCCCCCGGAAGCGCCGGGCAGCCGCGCCTCGTGGAGCCGGCGGTTCTCGCGGACCAGCCGTTCGCGCTCCTCCGCCTTGCGCAGGACGAGGACGATCTCCTCCGGCTTGAAGGGCTTCTGGACGTAGTCGTAGGCGCCCGCCTGCACCGCCTCCAGCGCCTGCTCCTGGGAGCCGTACGCGCTCATCACCACCACGGTGAGCCCGGGATGGTCCACGAGCGCCGCCCTGAGCACGGACAGGCCGTCCCGCCGCGGCATGCGCACGTCCGTGATGAGGACGTCGTAGGCGCGGGCGGACAGCTCGCGCAGGGCCTCGTCACCATCGGCGACGGCGCGCACCTCGTAGCCCTTGTCGGAGAGCACCAGGGTGAGGATGTGGCGGATGGACGGCTCGTCGTCGGCGACGAGGACGGTGCGGAAGAGGGGCATGGGGGACGCCCATCATATGCCGTCCGGCCCCGCCGTCAGGCCGCGGGCAGGGCCAGCCGGAAGCGCGCCCCACTGCCCGCGCTGTCGCTGGCGTCCAGCCGGCCGCCCATGCCCTGGGCCAGGTTCAGGGACACCGCGAGTCCCAGGCCCGTGCCCTGCCGGCCCTTGGTGGTGAAGAATGGCTCGAAGAGGTGCGCGCGCACCTCCGGCGACAGGCCCGGGCCGCTGTCCTCCACCTCCACCAGGACGGACGCGTCCTCGCGCCGGGTGGAGACGCGCACGCGGCCCTCGCCCCCCATCGCCTGGGCGGCGTTGAGCAGCAGGTTGATGAGGATCTGCGACAGGGGGCCTGGATCCGCGCGAGCCAGCAGACCGGGCGCCAGTTCCAGGGTGACGTCCACCCGGTCCAGCTCCGGCCCGGCGCGCACCAGCCGCACGCACGTCTCCACCACCTGCCCCACGTCCACCGGCCCCGGCTGCGCGCTGGCCGGACGGCCCAGGTCCAAGAGCCCTCGCACGATGCGGTCGATGCGCAGCACCTCGTGGTCGATGCGCTCCAGGAAGTCCTTCAGCTCCGGCCCCTGCGCCTTCGAGCGCGCCAGGGAGAGGTAGCCCAGGATGCCCGCCAGGGGGTTGCCCACCTCGTGCGCCACGCCCGCGGCCAGCTTTCCCACCGTGGCCAGGCGCTCGGAGGCGACCAGCTCCGTCTGCGCCCGCGCGAGCCGGGCGTTCGCGTCCCGCAACGCCTCCAGCTGCGAGCGCGTGAGGGCCTGCTCCTGGCGCAGCGCCTCCGCCATGCGCTGGAGCTCGCGCTGGATGCGAGACAGGAACGGGCCGCCCTGCCCGGAGAGGGGCACGTCCAGTTGCAGCCGGCCCAGCTGCTCCACGGACTTCTCCATGGCGCGCAGGGGCCGGCCCACCGCCAGGTCCAGTACCCCGTACGCCAGGAGCGTCAGCACCAGCAGGTCCAACCCCAGCGCCAGCGGCAGGAAGGCGCGGATCCGCGCGAGCCCCTCGGTGTCCAGCGACCCCGGCAGCGCCAGCCGGCGCGCCATGTCCAGGAGGCGGATGAGCACCGGCTGTAGCGTCAGCCATGACAGGCCCGTGGACAGCGAGCCCAGCAGGAACGCCACGCTGGCGATGCGCCACTTCATCCGCGCACCGGCGGCAGGCCCCTCACCGCGTCCCCCCGAGCATCAGCGCCACGTCCACGGGCAGCACGCGCATGAGCCACGGCCCCAGGAGCATCACCTCCAGCCCCGCGAGCGCCAGCCACGGGCCGAAGGGGATGTTGGTGGGCCCCGGGACCCATTCCTCTTCTTCCCCCTCTTCATCCACCGGCGCGTCCGGGATGGGCTGGAACAGCAGGCACCAGGGGACGAGCACCACCCGCTTCCACAGCGGCACACCGGGCTTCGTGAAGTCCCAAGTCATCGTGGACTCAGGCTCCTCTTCGTCAGCCAAAGGCTCCGTCGGAGCCGCCGGGACCTCGGGCGCCGGGGTGAGGGACGTATCCGACTGGGGGTCCTGGGGAGGCGGCGGTTGCGCGGGGGCTTCTGCTTCCGGAGCGCCGCGCGGCCCCGCCCTGCCGGTGAGCGCGAGCAGCGCCACTCCCACGATGGAGCCCTGCAGCGACGAGAAGAAGAGGATACCCAGCAGCGAGTGCCAGCCGAGGAACGCCCCCAGGAGCGCGACGAGGAACTTGTCCCCCCCGCCCAGCGCCTCGCGCTTGAACGCGCGCCAGCCCACGTACTCCATGAGGCGGAAGCTCAGGAACCCCACCGCCGCGCCCAGCACCGCCTGCCACACCGCGCCTGCGCCCCGGGGGATCGCCAGCAGCACGCCCGCGATGATGCCCGGCACCGTCAGAGAGAACGGGAGGATCCAATGTTCCAGGTCGATGAAGGTGAGCGGCACCAGGAGGAACACGAGCACCAGCGCGGGCACCAGCGCGTATGTCCAGTCAAAGCGCTTGAGGCACGCGAGGAACAACAGCCCCGTGAGCAGCTCCACCAGGACGTAGCGCGGGGAGATGGGCGCCCCGCAGCCGCGGCACCTGCCGCGCAGCCCCAGCCACGACAGGACGGGGATGTTCTCGTACCAGGAGAGTACGTGCCCGCACTTCGGGCAGCGGGAGCCGGGCCGCACGATGCTCAGCCCTTCCGGCACCCGCGCGATGACGACATTGAGGAAGGAGCCGATGCACAGGCCGAGGATGAACAGGAAGAGGATGAAGAGGGGCTCGGCCCAGCCCGGCGCGTAGGTGAACGTCACGGAGCCCGGAATCCTACCCGCCGCCTCCACCGCTGGCGACTGCGCGATGGACGACGAAAACCGTCAGCGCCGGTGACAAAAATTGGCAGGGCTCCGGCGGCTCCATCCCCGGCCCGGACGAGCGGTTGTGGGAATCCGGGTGGTTGGCGGGAATGTTCGAACTGGCACTCTTCATGCTAAGAGTTCACACGTCGTTCAACCCCCCTCTGCCCACCGCGGAGTCCCTAAACATGATGAACCGTCTCGTCCGGAAGAAGGGTGGCTTCACCCTCATCGAGCTGATGATCGTGGTCGCCATCATCGGCATCCTGGCCGCCATCGCCATCCCCAACTTCATCCGCTTCCAGGCGAAGTCCAAGCAGTCGGAGGCGAAGACGAACCTGAAGGCCATCTTCACGGCCCAGAAGGCGTACTTCGGTGAGAAGGACAAGTACCAGGTGAACTTCACGGTCATCGGCTTTGATCCCGAGGCCGGCAACCGCTACAGCTACGGCATGGCCACGAACTGCTCCGTCGCCGTCGACGCGACCCCTGCGGCGCGTCGCGCTGGCGCCACCGCCGGCTGCATCGGCCAGGACGCGCTGAAGTTCCCCACGGCGCCGACCGCCTCGGACGCCGTCAACGGGGTGGGCGTGAACCCCACCCTCGCGGACTGCCCGAACTGCTACTTCAACGCCTCGGCGATCGGCAACATCGACAACGATCCCGAGGGTGACACGTGGGGCATCACGTCCAGCACCACCGCCGGTGAGGCCATCCTCCAGAACCCCTGCGGCATCGACGAGAACACGCCGAACGGCCTGAACCTGGTCGCTGGCGAGCCCTCCAACGCGTACAATGATGTGAGCTGCGGCACGTAATTCGCTGCACGCCGTGCAAGCCTGCCAGGCTCGCTTCATTTGATTCACTGAAGCGGCTCGACATGGCACAATCAACGGGGCGCCCGGGCATTTCGGGCGTCCCGTTGTCGTTTCGAGAGGCCATGCGAAAGCTGCCCCTGCTGGGATTCTTTCCGGGACTGCTGCTGGTAGCCCTCCTGTCCACGCCGCCCATCCCCTCGCGCAGACAAGGTGGCGGTCCCCTGCTCCCCCGCCCTGACCTGCTCAAGGCACTGTTCACCGCGCAGAAGGGCCTGGTGACGGACTACTTCTGGATCCTCATGCTCAACCGCATTGGCAGCGCGGTGCGAGCGGAGGACTACCTCCACGTCTCCGACTACGCGGAGCTGGTGACGGACCTGGATCCGAAGTTCCGGCAGGCATACCTCTACGGAGGCCTCACCATCCCCGTCTTCACAGGCAAGGGCGGCTACCTGAACACGGCGGAGTCCACGGCCCTGTTGCGCAAGGGCGTGGCGAACGTGCCGCACGACCAGCCCCTGACCTTCCAGCTCGCGTACAACCTGATGTTCTTCGAGCAGAAGTACAAGGAAGCCGCGGACCTCATCCAGGAGATGTCCCGGTGGGAGGGTGCCCCGCCCTACTTCGCCGCGCTCGCGACGCGGCTGTACGCGCAGTCTGGTGACTTCGACGCGAGCATGTCGTTGACCCTCGCGCTGCGAGACAGCGCTGAGGACGAGGAATCACGCGCCTTCTACGAGCAGCGCATCAAGGAGATCCAGCAGGAGCGCGTTCTCCGGGGCATCGATGCGGCCATCGCCCGCTACCGCGCTCGCGAGGGACGCCTGCCCGACACGCTGCCCGCGCTGGTGACCGCGGGCGAC
Organism: Corallococcus sp. RDP092CA; assembly: GCF_041903675.1. Lineage (NCBI taxonomy): Bacteria > Pseudomonadati > Myxococcota > Myxococcia > Myxococcales > Myxococcaceae > Corallococcus > Corallococcus sp. RDP092CA. Next base: position 62,623 of record NZ_JAYESI010000020.1, read on the forward strand.
CTGCGAGTGCTTCCCGCGGATCCGCTGGGCGGAGAGTTCTTCCTGGGCGAGGACGGCCGGGCCTACTCCAACGCCTCCAAGTTCCGGCTGGAGCTCATCCAGGATGAGAGAACCGAGAGTGGTGAACGCATCCTGCCCAAGCCCCGGACGACCCAAGCGCCATGACGACTCCCCATCCTGACGCCCCTCCCATCCTGGCCCAGGGGCTCGCCAAGACCTACAAGGTCGGCTTCTGGTTCAACCGCACCGTGCGCGCCTTGCAGTCGCTGGACCTCCAGGTGGGGGCCGGGCAGATCTACGGCCTGCTCGGCCCCAACGGCGCGGGCAAGTCCACCACCATCAAGATCTTGATGAACCTGGTGCGCCCCAGCAGCGGGGTCGCGCGCATCTTCGGCCAGCCGGTGGATGAGTCCTCCACCCGGCGGCTGGTGGGCTTCCTGCCGGAGAACCCCGCCCCGTACGAGTACCTGACGGGCCGGGAATTCGTGACGCTGGCCGGACAGCTCGCGGGCCTGAGCGGCCACGAGCTGGACGTGCGCGTCAAGGAGGTCCTGGGCGCGGTGGAGATGGCGGGCGCGGAGAAGCTGCAGATCCGCCGCTACTCCAAGGGCATGGTGCAGCGCGTGGCGTTGGCCCAGGCGCTCGTGAGCCGGCCGAAACTGCTCATCCTGGATGAGCCGACGAGCGGGTTGGATCCGCTGGGCCGCCGCCAGATGCGCGACCTCATCCTGGCGGAGCGGGAGAAGGGCACCACGGTCCTCTTCTGCAGCCACATCATCCCGGACGTCGAGTCGCTGTGCGACCGGCTGGCGGTGCTGGTGGGCGGACGGCTGGTGCGCGAAGGCAGCGTCCGGGAGCTGGTGTCCGCGCAGGTACCCACCGTGGAGGTCGTGGTGGAGGGCATGGCGCCGGACGCCGTGAAGGGGCTGGGCGTTCCCCTGGAGTCGCTCCAGGCGCTCGATGGCCGCGTGCTGCTCCAGGTGTCGGACGTGGACACCCAGCGGCTCTTGAGCGGCGTGCTGGGCGCCGGAGGCCGGGTGAACCAGGTGCAGCCAGCGCGGTTCTCGCTGGAGCAACTGTTCATGAACGCGCTCAAGGAGTCCGGGCGCGCGTCCACCGTGGGCGGGGAGATCAATACATGAGCGCCTTCAGCGCGATGATGTGGAATGGCTTTCGCGAGGCGCGCCGCAACCGGGTGACGGTGGTGGTGGGCGTGTTCGCCGCGGTGGTGCTGCTGTCCTCCACGCTGGTGACGGAGGTGACGGTCACCACGTTCGACCGCGTGCTGACGGATTTCGGCCTGGGGATGATGAGCATCATCCTCATCTTCCTGGCGGTGTTCCTGTCGAGCAGCCTGCTCAGCCGCGAAATCGAGCGGCGCACCATCTTCCTGGTGGTGAGCAAGCCCGTGTCCCGCACGCAGTTCCTGCTGGCGCGGCTGGCCGGCACCATGCTGACGCTGGGGGCGCTGCTGGTGGCGATGACGCTCGTCTTCCTCAGTCAACTGCTGATGTTCGGCGCGTCGATCACCTCCACGCAGCTGCTGGCGAGCGCGGGGCTGTGGTTCGAGCTGCTCGTCATCAGCAGCGTGGGAATCCTCTTCTCCAGCTTCGCGGGCCCGGCGGTGTCGGCCATCGCCACCACGGGCCTGTACTTCACCGGGCACCTGACGGGCGACCTCTACGCCATCGCCAGCCGCTCGGAGAGCACGTTCATCCAGGTGCTGGGCAAGACCATCTATTACGCGCTGCCCAACCTGGAGCGGGTGAACTTCCGTCCGCAGGCCACCTACGCGCTGCCAGTGGACGCCAGTACCTTCCTGTCCGGCGCGGCCTACAGCGTCGCGTGGGCGGGCGTGCTCATCGCCCTGGCCACCGTCATCTTCGAGCGGCGCGACTTCCGCTGACGAGAAGCACGGCGACCCCTGGCTTCAGGCCCGGGGCGTCGGCTCGTCCAGCTCCTCCGTGAGGCCGTGCTTCGCCAGCCGGTAGCGGAAGGAGCGGAACGACAGCCCCAACAGCTCCGCGGCGCGCGTCTTCACCCCTTGCGCCTGCTTGAGCGCGGCCAGCAGGTGCCGGCGCTCGTGGTCGTCCAGGTGCCGCTCCAGGTTGAAGCCCTGTCCCAGCACCGGCTCGCCGCTGTCGCCCGGGCGGGCCTGCGGCTCCGCCTCACCGCGCACCGAGGGCGGCAGCGTCGCGGGCGAAAGCACGTCCGAGTCCGACAGCGTGGCCGCGCGCTCCACCATGTTCTGCAGCTGGCGCACGTTGCCCGGGAACGCGTAGCGCTCCATCAGCGCCAGCGTCTCCGGCGCGAAGCGCAGCCCCGGGCGCCCCAGCTCCTCCGACAGGCGGGACAGGAAGTACACCGCCAGGTGCGGGATGTCCTCGGAGCGCTCGCGCAAGGGGGGCAGCTCCAGCGTGATGACGTTCAGCCGGTAGAAGAGGTCCTCGCGGAAGCGACCCGCCTTCACCTCCGCCTCCAGCCGGCGGTTGGTGGCCGCGATGACGCGCGCCTGGAAGGGTATCTCCGCCGCGCTGCCCACCGGCTTCACCTTGCGCTCCTGCAGCACGCGCAACAGCTTCACCTGCGTGGAGAGGGGCATCTCCCCCACCTCGTCCAGCATCACCGTGCCCTCGCCCGCGGAGACGAGCAGGCCCGGCCGCTCGTGCGTGGCGCCGGTGAAGGCCCCGCGCACGTGGCCGAAGAGCTCGCTCTCCAGCACGCCCTCGTTGAGGGCCGCGCAGTTGAAGGGCAGGAAGGGCTGCGTCGCGCGGTGTCCCCGCAGGTGGATGGCCCGCGCCACCAGCTCCTTGCCGGTACCGCTCTCTCCCGTCACCAGCACCGTGCTGCGCCCCGGCGCCACCTTCTCCACCATCTGCCACAGGGCGCGCATGCGGGGGCTGGTACCCACCAGCAGCCCGCCCAGCCCGGGCAGCAGCCGCGCCTTCAGCGTGCTGTTCTCCTGGCGCAGGGCGCGCTTCTCCAGCGCCTTGTGCACCAGCAGGCGAAGCTCCTCGTTGTCGAAGGGCTTGCAGATGTAGTCGTACGCGCCCTCGCGCATGGCCTCCACCGCGGAGGACGGCGTGCCGAAGGCGGTGATGAGCACCACCTCCGGCGGCTCCTTGAGCGCGCGCGCCGCGCGGAGCACGTCCAGGCCGCTGCCCGCCGGGCCCAGCTTCATGTCGGAGATGACTAGGTCCACCGGGTCCTTCTCCAGCACGGCGCGGGCGGGCTCCACGCCGGGCACGCTCGTCACCGCGTAGCCCTCACGCACGAGCAGGATTTCGAGGTACTCGCGCATGGACAGCTCGTCGTCCACCACCAGCACATGGCCGCGCGGCCCCCCCTCATGGAGCGCGCTCACAGCGGCAGCCCCACCAGGAATTCGGTGCCTTCGGCCGGGTGCGACGTCACGCGGATGGTACCGCCGTGCGCGCGGATGATGGAGTGCGCGGTGGACAGGCCCAGCCCGGTGCCACCGCTCCGGGTGGTGAAGAACGGTTCGAACAGGTGTCCCATCATCTCCTCCGTGATGCTGCCGGCCGAGTCCCAGACTCGAATCTGCGCTTCCTGGTCCGCCCGCGACAGGGCCACGCGCACCGTGCCCCGCCCCCCCGCCGCCTGACAGCCGTTGCGCACCAGGTTGATGAGCACCTGGCGCAGCTGATCCGGATCCACCGGCGCCGTCAATGGCTGGGGCACCCGCACCTCCAAGGTCACCTCGCGCGTGAGGGGGTCCGCTCGCAGCATGTCCACCGTCTCGGAGACCAGCGTGTCCAGCTCCACCGGGCGCCGCTGCGGCTGGGGCGGGCGGGCAAAGCGCAGGAAGTCCTCCACCAGCCGCGCCAGCCGGTCCGACTCACGCATGAGGATGCCGGTGAGCCGCTGCACCACCGCGTCCTGCGACTGCTCCTGGGCCAGCAGCTGCGCGGAGCCGCGCATGGAGGCCAGCGGGTTGCGCAGCTCGTGCGCGAGCTGCGCGGAGAGCGTGCCCAGGCTCGCCAGCCGGTCCGTGCGCTTCAGGTCTTCCTCCATGCGCCGCATGTCGGTGAGGTCCTGGAAGACGATGAGCAGCGCGCCCGCTTCACCCTCCAGGGGCGACACCGACAAGCCCAGCACCCGCTTGCCGCCCGCTGTCTGCACTGGCAGCTCGCTCCGGATGGAGCGCGGCGCCAGCGCGGACACGCCCGGCAGCAGCTTCTCCAGTGGCTGCCCTACGCACGCGAGGGCGTCCTCCTGGAGGATGCCGCTGCCCGCGGTGTTGAGGAAGGTGACGCGCCGATGGACGTCGCAGGTGACGAGCCCCGACGGCATGGAGGACAGGATGAGCTGCTGGAGCCGCCCCAGCCGGCGCAGGTCCGCCTCGCTCTGGGACAGCGCGCCGCCCGTCGCGGACAGCTGGCGCGACAGGTAGCCGGACAGGACCGCAATGAGCACCAGCGCCAGCGCGTTGCTGCCCAGCACGAAGAGCACCCGCGAGGGCGACGCCATGATGCTGCCCATGGGCGTGGTGAGCCGCATGACGAGCAGGAGCGCGGTGAACGCGAACGTGGACACGGCCGCGGCCAGCAGCGCGCCCCGCCAGTCCAGCACCACCGCCGCGCCAATCACGGCCAGGCTGTAGAGGAACGTCAGCGGCGAGTCCGCGCCGCCGCTCAGGTAGACGAGCCCGGTGGCGATGAGCACGTCGCCCCCCACCGTCACCATGGCGTCCAGCCGCCCCGCGGTGCCCCGGCGCAGCCGCAGGCCCGTCACCACCGTCAGGACGTACGCCCCCGCGATGACCATGAACGACAGCGAGTCCGCCCGGCTGGGCTCCTGCGCGGGCTGCGTCAGGAGCCGGGCCACCGTCACGATGAGCGACAGGCTCGCCGCGACGGTGCGGAACAGCACCAACCACACCAGGCGGGGGCCCAGCCCCGGCGCCAGGCCTGAGAGGGAACGACCCGGGCGTGCGCTACTTGATCGCGCCGGCAAGGTTGAAGATGGGCAGGTACATGGCGATGAGGAAGCCACCCACCACGCCGCCGAGGAACACCATCAGCAGCGGTTCGATCATCGACGTCAGCGCGCCGATGGCCGTGTCCACTTCGTCGTCGTAGAAGTCGGCGATCTTGTTGAGCATGGTGTCCATGGCGCCCGTCGCCTCGCCGACGCCAATCATCTGCACCACCATGGACGGGAACACCTTGGTCTCCAGGAGCGGGCCCGCGATGTTCTTGCCCTCGGCGATCTTCCCGCGCACGTAGTAGATGGCCTCCTCCACCGTGCGGTTGCCGGCCGTCTTCGCCGTCACGTCCAGCGCGTCCAGGATGGGCACGCCGGAGGAGATCATCGTGCCCAGCGTGCGCGTGAAGCGCGCCACCGCCACCTTGCGCAGGACGTCGCCGAACAGGGGCAGCTTGAGGAACGTCTTGTCCCAGAACTTACGGCCCTTGGGCTGCTTGTAGCTCCAGCTGAAGGCGAAGACGACCGCGGCGATGCCCACGACGGCGTGGATGAAGTACGCCTGCGCGAGCTTCGACAGGTCCACCACCACCTGCGTGGGGCCCGGCAGCGCCGAGCCGAAGTCCGAGAACATCTTCTCGAAGACGGGCGTCACCTTGAGCAGGAGGAGCGCCGTCACGCCGATGGCCACCAGGATGACCACCGACGGGTAGGTCATGGCGCCCTTGACCTTCGCCTTGAGCTTCTCGCTCTTCTCACGGTAGGCGGCGAGCCGGTTGAGGATGGTGTCGAGGATACCGCCCACCTCGCCCGCGGCGCACAGCTGCACGTAGAGCTCGTCGAAGACCTTGGGGTGTTCCTTGAGCGCGTCCGCGAAGGTGGAGCCCTGCTCCACCTTGCCCTTGATGGCGAACACCACCTTCTTGAAGGCGAGGTTGTCCATCTGGCTGGCGAGGATGTCCAGGCACTGCACCAGCGGCAGGCCCGCGTCGATCATCGTCGCGAACTGACGGGTGAAGATGAGGATGTCCTTGCCGGTGACCCCTTGCAGGCCCGGCAGGGACAGCTCCATGTCGAGGGCGCCCTTCTTGCGCACCTTCGTCGGGTTGAGCCCCAGGGACTTCAGGCGGGCGTTGACGGCCTCGATGTCCGAGGCCTCCATCTCGCCCTTCTTGTTCTCCCCGCTCTTGGTCTTCGCCTCCCAGAGGAACTGGGCCGTGCTCTTCTTGGACGCTGTCGCCTTCTGCTGCACTGCCGGTGCTGCCATGACGGGACCTCCGGGGAGGGCGAGGAGTCTAACCTGTGATTTTCATGCCCCAAAACTAACGGGCACCCGCTCCCCCGGCCGGCCGCTGGGCGCCGCCCGGCGCGCCGCCCGTGGCGAGGATGTTGCGCAGCTCCTCCGGGTCGGAGGAACGGCCAAAGGCCTCGTCCTGGGAGATGAGCCGGCGCGCCAGGAGCGCGGCGAGCGCCTGGTTGAACGTCTGCATGCCGTACTTCGCCTGGCCCACCTGCATGGAGGAGTAGATCTGGTGGACCTTGTCCTCGCGGATGAGGTTCCGGATGGCGGGGTTGGGCACCATGACCTCCAGGGCCAGCACGCGGCCCGGAGCGCCCTGCTTGGCGACGAGCGCCTGGCTCATCACGCCCTCCAGCACGAAGGACAGCTGCGCGCGCACCTGGGGCTGCTGGTACGGCGGGAACACGTCCAGGATGCGGTTGATGGTCTGCACCGCGCTGTTGGTGTGCAGCGTCGCGTAGCAGATGTGGCCCGTCTCCGCGATGGTGAGCGCCGCCTCGATGGTCTCCAGGTCGCGCAACTCGCCGACGAGCACCACGTCCGGGTCCTGGCGGAGGATGTACTTGAGCGCCGTCTTGAAGTTGCGCGTGTCCGCGCCCACCTCGCGCTGGTTCACCAGGCAGTTCTTGTGCGGGTGCAGGTACTCGATGGGGTCCTCGATGGTCATGATGTGCTCATGACGCTCGGTGTTGATCTTGTCGATCATCGAGGCCAGCGTGGTGGACTTGCCGGAGCCCGTGGGGCCCGTCACCAGGATGAGGCCGCGCGGCTTCTTCACCAGCTCCGCCACCACCGGCGGCAGGCCCAGCTCCTGGAAGGTCAGGATCTTGAAGGGAATGGTGCGGAAGGCGCCGGCCACCGCGCCGCGCTGCATGAAGATGTTCGCGCGGAAGCGCGACAGGCCCTTCACGCCGAACGACAGGTCCAGCTCGTTCTCCTCCTCGAACTTGTGCTTCTGGGCGTCCGTGAGGATGGAGTAGCAGAGCTGCTTGGTCTCCACGGGCGTGAGCGGCGCCGTCTTGAGCGGGACGAGCTCACCGTCCACGCGGAGCTGTGGCGGCGAGCCGGTGGTGATGTGGAGGTCGGAAGAGCCCTTCTCGACCATCGCCTTGAGGAGCTGGTGCAGGTTGGCCACGGATGCGTGTCCTGTCGGGGAGAGGTGGGGTGGAGGAAGGGGGTGACTAGAAGCGGTCCGGCGCGGTGTTGCCCACGACCTCTTCCAGGGTGGTCATGCCGTCCATGAGCTTCTTGAGCGCGCTCATGCGCAGGCTGCTCATGCCCAGGCGGATGGCCTCCTGCTTGAGCTCCGCGGCGGAGGCGCCGTTGATGACCAGTTCCTTGAGGCCATCCCAGAAGGGCATGACCTCATAGATGGCCACGCGGCCGCGGTAGCCGCGGTCGTTGCAGTCGCGGCAGCCGACCTTCTCGTACATGGTGAAGGTGCCCATCCTGTCCGGCGGGATGCCCGCGTCGATGAGGGCCTGCTCGTCCACCTTCTCCGCGGGGCGCTTGCAGGCCGGGCACAGGCGGCGCGCCAGACGCTGGGCGAGGATGAGGTTGAGCGACGCCGTCACGAGGAACGGCTCGATGCCCATGTTGAGCAGGCGGCTGACCGTGCCCGGGGCGTCGTTGGTGTGCAGCGTGGAGAGCACCAGGTGGCCGGTGAGCGCCGCCTTCACGCCGATCTCCGCCGTCTCGAAGTCGCGGATCTCACCGATCATGATGATGTCGGGGTCCTGGCGGAGGAAGGAGCGCAGGGCGGCCGCGAAGTTCAGGCCGATGTCGTCGTGCATCTGCACCTGGTTGATGCCGGCGAAGTTGAACTCGACCGGGTCCTCCGCGGTGCAGATGTTGGTGCCCACGTCGTTGAGGCTGGAGAGCGCGGAGTACAGCGTCGTCGTCTTGCCGGAGCCCGTGGGGCCCGTCACCAGCACCATGCCGTAGGGCCGGTCGATGGCCTCCTTGAACCAGGCCAGGGGCTCGGCGTCGAAGCCCAGCTTCGTCATGTCCAGCTGCAGGTTGCTCTTGTCGAGCAAGCGCATGACGACCTTCTCGCCGAAGAGCGTGGGGCACACGCTCACGCGGAAGTCCATCTCCTTGCCGCCGCCGATCTTGATCTTGATGCGGCCGTCCTGCGGCAGGCGCCGCTCGGAGATGTCCAGCGACGCCATGATCTTCAGACGGCTGGTGATGGCGTTGCGCAGCTTCATGGGCGGGCGCATCACCTCGTACATCACGCCGTCGATGCGGAAGCGGACCCGGAAGTCCTTCTCGTACGGCTCGATGTGGATGTCGGACGCGCGCTTCTTGATGGCGTCCATGAGGATGAGGTTCACCAGCTTGACCACGGGCGCGTCGTCCGCGGCCTTGGCCATCTCATCCAGGTTCTCCTGCTCCTCCTTGGCGACCTCGATGTCGTCCCCCACGTCGCCGACGATGTCCTCCAGCGAGGGGCCCTTCTCCGCGTAGTAGCGCTCGATGGACTCGCGGATGGAGATCTCCGACGCGACGACGGCTTCGATGTTGTAGCCGGTGAGGAACTTCAGGTCGTCCACCGCGAAGATGTTGGACGGGTCGCACATGGCCACGATGAGGGACGGGCCCGCGCGGTTGACCGGGATCACCAGGTGCTTCTCGGCCACTTCCTTGGGCACGAGCTTGATGATGTCCGGATCAATGTCGAAGTCCTTCAGGTTGATGGCCGGGACGCCGTACTGCTTGGACAGGAAGTCGGTGAGCTTCGACTCCTCGATGGCGCCCGTCTTGATGAGCGCCGTGCCGATGCGCGCGCCGCTCTTCTGCTGCTCCTCCTGCGCCTTGCGGAGTTGCTGGACGGAGATGAGGTTCTCGCGCACCAGCAATTCACCGAGTCGACCGGACATTTCTGGGATGCCTCTTTGAGCGTGAGGAGGGAACAGCCAGAGCCCCGGCTGTCGGCGGGACCCGCGGGGGAACTGGAAGCCGTGCGGCAGGGGCCTGAAGCCCTGGCACGGATCCTCCCGGATTAGAGGAAACCGACGCGCGGCCTGTCAAGGCGCCCTCGCGTGCTCCCTCGCTGACCGGCGCCCCCTCTCCGGAGGGCGCGCCGGGCCCTACCCGTCGCCGCGCGCCACCACGGTGCGGGCGGCCTCCACGTCGCGTTTGATTTGACCCACCAGCTCGGCGGCGGAGCCGAAGCGCTGCTCGGGCCGCAGCCGCTCCAGGAACTGCACCCGCAGCTCCTCTCCGTAGAGGTCGCCCGTGAAGTCCAGCAGGTGCGCCTCGATGGTGACCTCCGTGCCACCAAAGGTGGGCTTCACGCCGATGTTGGCCGCCCCCGGGCGCCACGGCCCGTCCGCCTCGGACAGGAGGCGCACGCGGATGGCGTACACGCCGGGCGCGGGCCGCAGCTCGTTCTGCGTGTCCACGTTGGCGGTGGGGAAGCCGATGGTGCGCCCCCGGCCCGCGCCGGACACCACCGTGCCGTCCAGGTCGAACGGGCGGCCGAGCAGGCGCCGGGCGGCGCCCACCCGGCCCTCCAGGATGTACTCGCGGATCCGCGACGAGGACGCGACGACGCCGTCCACGTTCACCGCCTGCACCACGTGCACCCGGGCGCCCCGCTTCGCCGCGGCGTCGCGCAGCGTGGCGACGGTGCCGGCGCGCTGGGCGCCGTAGGTGTAGTCGCTGCCCACGACGACGTGCCCCACGCCCAGGCCGTCGAAGAGGGCGGCCTCGAAGTCCCCCGGCGAGTTGCGCGCGTAGTCGCGGGTGAAGGACTGCACCACCACGTGGGACAGGCCGCACTCGGAGAGCAGCTCCAGCTTGCGCGGCAGGAGGGTGATGAGCTTGGGCGCCAGGTCCGGCTGGAGCACCTTGCCCGGGTGGGGCTGGAAGGTGAGCGCGTTCGCGGGGGCGTGGCGCAGCGCCTCGGCGAAGAGGGCCTGGTGGCCCACGTGCACGCCGTCGAAGTTGCCCAGCGCGAGGGCCTGCCCCTGGAGCTGGCGGCCCGCCTCGGTCACGGACTGGAAGACCTTCATGCCCCTCCGTATAGCACCCCGCGCGCTTTTGCCCTGGCCAACCCACGCGGCTCCATGGTTAGAGGCGCCCCGCTCCCGCCATGCGCCCAGCCCTGCTCCCTGATCCGGTCGGCCTCAAGTTCGTCCCCCTGGATGCGCCCCCGGACTGGGACGCGGAGTTCGGCTTCACGGGGCCGCTGGAGCTGGAGATCGGCTCCGGGGCGGGCGGGCACGCGCTGGAGTACTGCCGCAGGAACCCGGGCGTGCGCTTCGTGGCCTTCGAGTGGCGCAAGAAGTACGCGCGCGACACGCAGGCGCGCGCGGACAAGGCGGGCATGAAGAACCTGCGCGTCATCGAGTCCGACGCGCGCTTCGTGGTGCCGCGCATCTTCGCGCCCGGGTCGCTGGACGTCATCCACCTGCAGTTCCCCGACCCGTGGTGGAAGCGCTCGCACGCCAAGCGGGCGGTCGTGCAGCCGGAGTTCGCGAAGGTGATGCTGGGGCTGCTCAAGCCCGGCGGCCGCTTCGACATGCGCACCGACGTGCAGGACCGCGCGGTGGCCATGCTGGGCATCCTGGAGGCGGCGGGCTTCCACAACCCGCTGGGCGTGGGCGTGTTCCACCCGTACGACCCGGAGGAGGTGCCCTCCACCCGCGAGCGGCGCTACTTGGCGTCAGGTGAACCCGTCTACCGCGCACGCCTGGTGAAACCCGCGCCGTAGTCCGGCGCGCGCGTGTCAGGCCCTGGACGTCGGGGCCCGAGAGGGCCCTTGGCAGCGCCCCTCACCCGGAGGAGAATCCACCCATGAGGTCCCCGCGCCGGGGGACACTCGTGACGTTGGCCACGACCGCATCCTGTTGGGGGGTGGGCGCCACATGCCGGAAGCCGAAAGGAAACGGATGCCGGAGGGCGTGCGCCGAAGCGGCCCCGCGAACGACTTCTCCGGGCGCACCGTGCTCATCGTGGATGATGATCCGGCGCAGATCCGCCACGTGCGCGAGGGCCTGGCCCCGCACGGCTACGTCTTCAAGGAGGCGCTGGACGGGGCGCAGGCGCTGTCGGCCATCCGCGCGGGGAGGCCGGACCTCATCGTGATGGACGTGGAGATGCCGGGCCTGGGCGGCGTGGAGGTGTGCCGCATCGTCAAGGCGAACGCGGGCGAGGGCGGCTTCGGCTTCATCCCGGTCATCCTGATGACGGCCCGGCAGGCGGCGGGCAAGGTGGAGGGGCTGGAGCTGGGCGCGGATGACTACCTGGTGAAGCCCTTCGACATGCTGGAGCTGGGCGCGCGCGTGAAGTCCATGCTGCGGCTCAAGGCGTTGCAGGACGCGCTCCTGGAGAAGAACCGCGAGCTGGAGTGGGCCAACCGCGAGCTGGACCGCCGCCGCCAGGAGCTGCTCGCGCTCAGCCGCACGGACGCCCTCACCGGCCTGTTCAACCGGCGCTACTTCGAGGAGCGGCTGAGCGAGGAGTTCATGCGCTCGCGAAGGTACCGCTCGCCCCTGTCGCTGGTGATGCTGGACATCGACCACTTCAAGCGCATCAACGACACCTTCGGCCACCCTTTCGGGGACGAGGTCCTGCGCGCGGTGGCGCAGACGGCGCGCGCGACGCTGCGGGAGGTGGACCTGCTGGCCCGCTACGGCGGCGAGGAGTTCATCGCCCTCCTGCCGGAGGCGGCCCCCCAGGACGCGCTCCGGGCGTGCGAGCGGGTGCGCGAGGCCATCGAGCGGCTGGAGCTGACGTGGAAGTCGCCGGACGGAATGTCGCAGGAGGTGCGGCTGACGGCGTCCCTGGGCGTGGCGACGGTGCCCGCGGACGACCTGCCAGGCACGGAGGCCCTGCTGCGCGCGGCGGACGCGAGCCTGTATTCGGCCAAGGGGACGGGGCGCAACCGCGTCCACCAGCACGCGGCGTGACGTACCTCACGCTTCCCCACGGCGGCGGTTTGACCTAAATCGGAGCCCCCATGCGCCCGCTCGCGATGACGCCCTGGCTGCTGTTCGCCCTCCTCGCCCTGGGCGGCTGCAACCGGCTCCAGCCGGACACCCCCGTGGGGGCCTACCAGACGTTCCACCGACACGTGCAGCGCGGCGAGCTGCCCAAGGCCTACGCGGGGCTGTCACAACAGACCCAGCAGGCGCTCAAGACGCGGGCCCAGCAGGTGAGCGACGCGTCGGGAGGCATGGTGAAGCCGGAGCCGCTCGCGCTGTTCTTCGCGAATGTCCCGGTGCCACCGGATGTTCAGGAGGTTTCGCTGCTTCGGCAGGAGGGCGACGTGGCGACCGTGGTCGTGCGCTCGGCGGGAAGGTCGGGCAAGGTCCGGATGGTGAGGGAACCGTCCGGGTGGAAGGTGGACTTTGCAGCATCCCCCCAGCCGTGAGCCCGGGCATGCCCGGACCCCGCGCATCAGGTAACGTACAACCGTGAACGACAGGAAGACACGGCGGGTGGCCCCCGCAGTCGAAGTCATCCGGAGACCGGGCTCGACGCCCGGCCCGGTGACTCCGTCCTCGGCCGCCCCCCCCTCCCCCACGCCGAGGCCCACGCCCCGGCCCACGCCGGTGGCACCCTCCGCCCCGGGGGTCCCCAGCGCGGAAGGCGCGCCGCGTGCGACGCCCGTGCCGCGCCCCACCGCGGGGGGGGCGCCCCCGCCCCGGCCCCGGGGCGGCGCGCCCACGGCGCCCCGGCCGGCCCCGCCCCTCGCGCCCGCGGGGGTGTCCGGCCCCTCGCCCCGCCCCGCGCCGAGCCCGGCGGGCCTGGCGACGGCGTCCCCCTCGGCGACGCCCCGGCCGTCCAGCCCTTCCGCCCCCGGGGTCACGCCGGGCGCGCCGCGTCCGCCGCCCCGGGGTCCCGGCGCGGGGGGACCCGCGCGCGCGGGGGGGCCTCCGGGCCGCTTCGCGCCGCGCCCCAGCACGCCACGTCCGCCGCCCACGCCGGAGCAGATCCTGGCGCTGGCCACGCGCGAGCACGTGCCCGCGCGCATCGCCAAGGGTGAGCTGGAGGGGAAGATGAAGGCGCGCATCTGGCGCAAGCTGCACGCCGAGGAGGCGAAGCGCTTCGACCAGGTGTACGAGCTGATGGGCCAGACGCCGGGCCTGTCGCTGGGGGATGCGTTCGGCATCCTGCAGAGCGGGCTCACGGTGCAGGAGTTCATGGCGCGCAAGGAGCGCAGCCAGCGCAAGGCGGCCATCAAGCAGGCGCGCGGCCAGGTGGACAACTCGCTCGTCGCGGACTTCCTGGGCGCCTTCATCGAGCAGAAGACCGAGCTGTCGGTGGTGCTGGCGGAGCGGTCGCTGCTGGACACGCTGCTGGCGGAGGAGGCCATCGCCTTCACCTTCGAGCGCACGGGCCGGCTGGAGAAGCTCCAGGTGGTGCTCATCGCGCGCAGGGGTGACTGGGAGCGGCTGATGCCGAACCTGGAGCGCGACGCGAAGCTGACGCAGAAGCCGGCGCAGGTGGCGCGGCAGCCGGACAAGCGCCCCTACTCGGACCCGCGGCCGTTCCTGCCGCACATCGGGCAGACGGTGAAGCTGGTGCTGCGCAACGGCATCACGGTGGAGGCGCCGCTGCTGCGGGTGGGCCGCTTCGACGTGCTGCTGGGGGAGCCGGGGCACGAGCTGTTCGTCCCGCTGCACGCGCTCCTGCGCTTCGAGGCGCCCCCGGCTCCGGCCGAGGCCGCCTCCGACGACGCCGCCGAGCCGAAGCCGGACGCCGCGGGCTGAAACCGGCGCGCGGTGCCGTTACCTCCGGGCGGCCCTCGCCTTCACGGGCGGGCCGCCCTTTTTCCTTCCTCCCCGGAGCCCCTCCATGCGCCCCTTCTTCTCCCGCATCATCAAGCCCTGGCTCGCGCTCACCGCCGCGGCGATCCTCGCGGGGGCCTCCCAGCAGGCGTGCACGAAGGAGGCCGCCGCGAAGGCGCCGGGCGCGCAGGAGGTGGGGCGGCGCGAGAACGGCGTGCACGTGGTGGACCTGGCCGTGACGGAGAAGGGCTTCGAGCCATCCCCGGTGCAGCTCAAGAAGGGCGAGCCGGTGAAGCTGGTGGTGACGCGCAAGACGGACCTGACGTGCGCCACCGAGCTGGTGATGGACGAGTACAAGATCGACGCGAAGCTGCCCCTGAACACGCCGGTGGACATCACCTTCACGCCGAACCAGTCCGGGACGCTGAGGTACGGCTGCGCGATGGGGAAGATGATCGCGGGCACGTTCGTGGTGGACTGAGCCCTCCGCATGCGCCCCTCCTCCTTCCGCGTCCTCGTGCTCACCGTGGCGGCGGTCCTCGCGGGGGCGACGCAGCCGGCGTGCTCGAAGGAGCCCCCCGCCGCGAAGGCGCCGGAAGCGGACGCGCACCAGGGCCACGGCTACACGGCCCTCCAGGAAGAGGGGCACGTGGTGAACGGGACCCTGATGCTGGAGCTGTCCGTCACGGAGAAGGGCTTCGAGCCCTCCTCGCGGGTCCTGCTCCACAAGGACCGGCCGGTGACGCTGCTGGTGACGCGCAGGACGGAGGCGACGTGCGCCACGTCGCTGGTCATCGCCGACCAAGGCATCGACGTGAAGCTGCCGCTGGACACGCTGGTGGAGGTCGCCTTCACGCCGCGTCGGCCCGGGGTGCTCCACTACGGGTGTCCGACGGGAGAGACCACCGGCCGCTTCTTCGTCCAGTAGCGCCTCCGCTCCGTTAACTGGCGCTGTCCGTCCGGGCGGGTAGGCTCGCGCGCCTGCATGGGCAGCTCGGAGCTCTTCACCCGGCACGTCTTCCTGGACCTCGAAACGACGGGGCTCGACGCCCGCGTGGACGAGGTCATCGAGGTGGGGTGCCTCTTCTTCGAGCACGGCCGGGAGGTGGATCGCTTCTCCCAGCTGTATTCCGCGTCACGCCCGCTGAACCTCACCATCCGCCGGCTCACCGGCCTCTCCGACGCGCAGCTCGCCGGGCAGCCCCGCTTCGACGCGGAGCGCGCCCGGCTGCGGGAGCGGCTCCAGGGCTGGACGGTGGTGGCGCACAACGCCCCGTTCGAGAAGGGCTTCCTGCCGGACGTGCTCGGGGGGGTGCCGGTGCTCGACTCGTGCGAGCTCATGCACTACCTGCACCCGGAGCTGCCCAGCCACTCGCTGGAGTCGCTGATGCGGTGGGCGAAGCTGGGCTCGCAGCAGCCGCACCGCGCGCTCCATGACTGCGTCGCGGTGCACGCGGTGCTGGTGCACGCGCTGGACGGCTGCGTGCGCGACGGGCGCGCGGAGGACGTGGCGGACCTGCTGGCCACGATGGCCCCCCGGGCCCGCGCGGCGCTGGGGCCCACGCCGCTGCTGGAGGCCCTGTCCGACGAGGACGCTCGCGACCTGGCGATGGACGCGGAGGCCCGCCCGCTGCTGGAGCTGCTCTCGGGGCTGTGGGAGGCATGCCGGGCGACGCCGGCGCCGCTGAACCTGGAGACGACGGGCGGCTTCCTGCGCGCGCGGCCCGAGCGCAAGCGCGCGAACGGCGACAGGCCGCCCCCGGAGCCCGAGCTGGACGCGACGCCGCTGCCGGTGCGGCCGGAGGAGGTGACGCAGCTCCTGGGGCCCGGCGGCGCGCTGGAGCGGGGCGGCGGGTTCCTGTCCCGGCCCGCGCAGTTGGAGATGGCGCAGGCGGTGGCGCGCACGCTGTCGGACGGCGGGCAGGTGGCGGTGGAGGCCGGCACGGGCACGGGCAAGTCGCTGGCGTACCTCACGCCCGCGGCGCTGTTCGCGGCGCGCAACGGGCTGAAGGTGGGCGTGGCGCCGCACACGAAGACGCTCCAGGACCAGCTCCTGGAGAAGGACCTGCCCCGGCTGCACCAGGCCACGGGCGGCGCGTTCGGCTACGCGCTGCTCAAGGGGCAGACGAACTACCTGTGCCGCCGGCGCGCGCTGGAGGCCACGCGCGTGGAGCCGGGGATGAGCCACGCGGCGCGGGCGCCCCGGGCCTACGTGCGCGCGTACCTGCGCCGCAGCCTGGACGGGGACCTGGACCGGCTGAGCCACTGGTTCCGCGAGCGCTTCCCGGGGATGCACGGGCTGGTGCCGGCGGTGCGCTCCGAGGCGGCGACGACGCTGGGCGAGCGGTGCCCGCATCACCACAAGTGCTTCTACCACTCGGCGGTGGCGCAGGCGCGCGAGGCGGACGTGCTGGTCATCAACCAGTCGCTCGCGTTCGCGTGGCCCGCGCGCTACGGGCGCCTGGACCACCTGGTGCTGGACGAGGCGCACGAGCTGGAGGACGTGGCCACCACGGCGCTCACGGTGGAGCTGTCGGACCTGGCCTTCCTGCGCCTCACGGAGCGGCTGCACGGGCGCGACGGGCGCCGGGGCCTCTTCGCGGAGCTGCGCCGGGCGCTCGCCGCCGCGCGCCGGGACGCGTCCCGCGTGCTGATGTCCGAGGTGGACGACGCCCTGCGTGTGCTGCTCCAGGAGGCGCGCGCGCTGGGCGAGCAGGTGACGGCCCTCTGCGAGCCCGCGGCGGCGATGCCCGGCGAGGACGCGGACGACGCGGCCTATGCGCCGGAGCTGCGGGTGACGGACGCGGTGCGCGCCCTGCCCGCCTGGGAGCCCGTGCGCGAGGGGCTGGTCGCGGTGCGCACGGCGCTCCAGCGGGTGCACACGCTGCTGTCGGTGCGCGTCCTGGCGGCGCTGCCGGAGCTGGCGGTGAAGCAGCCCTCGCTGGAGCGGGAGCTGGCCGGCGCCACCACGGAGCTGGGCGAGCTGTCGGTGCTGGCCGGAGAGCTGGCCGGGGACGCGGACCCGAAGCGCTGCTACGCGGCGCGGGCGGAGCCTCGCAAGGCGCGCTGGAGCGTGGGCGCGCAGCCGGTGGACGTGTCCGAGTCCGTGGCGAAGGACTTCGCCGCGAACAAGCGGGCGCTGGTGATGGCGTCCGCCACGCTGGGCACCGGGGACGGCGTGCCCTTCGTGCTGAAGCGCCTGGGGTTGAAGCCGCCCCTGCTGCGCGCGCCCTCGCCGTTCCACCTGGGGCAGCAGGCGCTGGTGGTGCTGGTGACGGACGCGCCGCGCGCGCACGAGGAGCCGTTCATCGACTGGGCCTCCGGGCGCATCTCCGGGCTGGCGCAGGTGATGGGCGGGCGGGTGCTGGGCCTGTTCGCCTCCACGCGGCGGCTGGAGCGCGTGTCGCGCGAGGTGCAGGCGCGGCTGGAGCCGCACGGGATTGAAGTGCTGCGCCAGTCGCGCGGACACGGGCGCTCGCTGGCGGCGCGGCAGGAGCGTGACACGGGCACGGTGCTGCTGGGCACCAAGAGCTTCTGGCAGGGCGTGGACATCCCCGGGCGCGGCGTGGGGTGCGTCTTCATCGACAAGCTGCCCCTGGAGCCGGCGTCGCGGCCGCTGGTGGCCGCGCGCGAGGAGCCGCTGGCGAAGGCGGGCAACGAGTACCTGGGCTTCCTCCAGTACCGGCTGCCGCGCGCGCTGCTGCTCTTGCGCCAGGGCGTCGGGCGGCTCATCCGCTCCACCACGGACCGGGGCATCGTCGTCATCGCCGACCCCGGGCACGCCAGCTACCGGCCCCTGCTGCTCCAGGCGCTCGCGGGCTACCGCGTCGTCGCGCTGCCGTGGGCGCAGGCGCGGCTGATGCTCCATTCCGAGCTGTTGCAGATGGGGCTCACCGCGGACACCGCGCGGGTGTGAGGCACGCCCCCCCGGCGGCGTCACGTCAGCCGATGGAACTTGTAGTCCTCCGCCAGGTAGAGCCGGCGGGAGTGCAGCTCGACGATGCGCGCTTGCGGCGTGGTCGCGGTCAGCGGCGCGGCGTCCTTGCTCGCGAGCGCGGACGCGTAGCCGGCCCAGTTCACGACGACGTGCCAGCCGTCATACGTCTTCTCCCGCAGCAGGTACTTGCAGGCCCGGCGGGCGGCGAAGCTCTTCACCAGGGTGTTGACCTTCCCCACCTGCGTTGACGCCTTCGCGTACAGCGCATTGGCCATCCGCGAATAATCGTTCGAGCTCTTCTTCCCCGGCTTGAGGAAGTCGCGGTTGGACTTCTTCACGCCCTGGGCCAGCGTGTCCCACTTCGCCTTGTCCACGCTCAACACGCTCTGCGGGAAGCGGCTGAAGAACTCCTGCCGGGGCTGCGGGGCGGTGTCGGTGCTACCGCGCCAGCCGCTCGCGGTAGCGCGCCTCCAGGGCGCTCAGCTCGTCCACCCAGGGGCCCGTGGCGCCGCTCGTGCGCGCCTGGGCCAGGGCCTCCGCCAGCGCGCGCGCGTCCTCCTCCTGCTGCGTGCGCAGCCGCTGCGTCATGTCCCTCGCGGCCTCGAAGACGTCCTGCAGCTCGTCGCCCTCGCGCAGGCCGTGCTGCGGCGGGTGCAGGCGGCCCTCGGCCACCTCGCGCATCATGCGCTTGATGCGGAAGAGCGGGCCCGCCAGCCGGTGCGTCACCACGATGGTCGCCAGCGCCACCACCACGATGAACGACACCAGGCAGCCGCCCAGCACCCACCACGTCAGGTGCTGGTGGCGCTCCAGCTCCGCGCGCTGCGCGACGATGGCCGTGCGCTCCTCCTCGTACTTGGCGTCGATGGCCTGCGCCTGCTCGCGGAACTGCTTCTCGAACGCCGGGTCGTTCATGTGGGCCATCAGCTCGTTGGAGAGCGTGGCCCCGGACAGCTCGCGGCTCACCTCCGCCGCGCGCGAGCGGGCGTCCACCGCCGTCGCCGTCTCGTGCATCAGCGTGTTCGCCGCGCGCACCAGGAAGATACCCAGGAGCGCCGCCAGCACCAGGGACACGCCGACGATGTAGCCGGTGAGCTTCAGCTGGAAGGGCGCGTCGAGCAGGAAGTTGCGCCAGCGGCGCTTCGTCGGGGCCTGGGCCGTGGTCGTCATCATGTCTCGCTGCTCCAGTCGAAGGTCGCGGCGGCTTCCTCGATGGCTCGGGGGATCAGGGCCTTCAACAGGTCCGCGGGCGGAGCCCCCGCGGCGTTCACTTCCACCTGTCCCATCAGGGACTGCTCCGGGTACGTCATGCACAGGATGGCCAGGCGCAGGCCTCCACTGGCCGTCGCCTGGATCTCCGCCGTGATGCGGTAGCCGTGCACGCCCAGCTTCTTGAGCGCGCCCTTCGCCGCCGCCTTCGACTCCTTCTCCGGCGCCATCATCGCGCCCCGCCGCACCAGCTTGGAGCGGAACCGCGCCTCCGTCACCTTCACCAGGTCCGCGGGCACCGTGCCCGTCTTGTCCTTCAGCGCGTCCAGCGCCACGTAGAAGCGCGGCCGGCGCGCCTGGAACGCCTTGATGGCCTTGATGGACTCCGCCACCGCCGCCTGCACCGTGGCGTCCGCCTCCCCCTGCACCGCCTGGAGGCAGTCGAGCCCCTTGGGCTCCAGCAGCGCGCCGAGCCCCTTGGCCACCGCCGCGCGCACCAGCTCGCTGGGGTCCTTGAGGCCGCCGCACAGGGGCGTCACCGCTTCGGGATCCTCGGTGGCGCCCAGCACCAGCGCGGCCTGTGAGCGCGCGCGCGGATCCCGCCCCTTCTCCAACTGGCGGCCCAGGAAGGTGATGCGCGAGTCTCCCTGCGCCAGCGCAGCGCACGGCAGCAGGAAGAAGAAGAGCAGGAGTGCTGTCGGCAGCCGCATGGGATGGGAAGGGAAGTACCAACAGTGTAGCCGCGATTTACCTGTCCACGACAGTTGCCTCTCAGGGCAATCGCGCCCACCTTGCAGGCGCACAAGGGGCGACGTCCTCAAGGGAGAGGACGGCTGGGGTGTGGGGGACCCGAGGCGGGTCACTCCAGTCTGGGGGAGCCATGAAGCGCGGAGTCATCCTGACGGGTGTTCTTCTGCTGGCGGGGGGGTTGGGGGGGTGCCGTGACGCGGACCGGCTGACGTCGGTGGGCAAGCCTCGCCCCGCGGGGCCCACGCCGGTGGAGGGCACGCCCACCCTTCCCGACGCTGACGACTCACAGCCCCCGCCGGAGCCGGAGGGGGTGGAGCCGCCGCCCGCCCCGGAGGCGGAGGAGCTGGACCCCACGCCCATCCCCACGACGGACGGCGTTCCCGGGCCGCTGCCGGGCGTCTACACGGACAAGGGCGAGGCGCCGGTGACGGACCTCATCCGCGGGCTCGTGTCCTTCCCCATCCGCGACGAGGACGCGCTCACGCAGCGCATCGCGGACATCTACAAGCCGGGCGGATCCAGCTTCCGCAAGTACATGACGCAGGCCGAGTGGCTAACGAAGCACGCCCCGCTGGAGGAGGACGTCACCGTCGTCACGGACTGGCTGAGGTCCGAGGGCATGCAGGTGCCCTACGTCGCCACCAACCGGCTCCTGGTGCAGTTCGTGGGGACGGTGGGCCAGTTCAACAAGGCGTTCGGCGTGACGCTGCGGGTGCTGGAGCGCAAGTCGCCCCAGGGCGGAAATGATCCGCACGACGTCTACGGCCTCACCGAAACCCTCAAGGCGCCCACGTTCGTGCAGCAGCGCATCCACGCCGTCGTCGCGCTGGACCTGCCGGTGGAGACGGGCACGCTGCCCGGCGAGTTCGGCCAGCCGTCCACGGAGCCACCGGACCCCGTCAGCCGGGGCCTCACGCCGCAGCAGGTGGCGCGCGCGTACAACGTGGACGCGCTCTACGCGCAGGGCCACCAGGGCCAGGGCACGAAGCTGGGCGTGGTGATTGGCGCCAGCTTCCGGTGGAAGGACGTGCGCGCCTTCTGGAAGATGTGGGGCATCGAGCGCGAGGACCCCAAGGTCATCCAGCCCCTGGAGCCGCCCGTCACGCGCTACCGCGAGGGCACGCTCGACGTGGAGTGGGCCGCGGCGATGGCGCCCCAGGCGGAGGTGCTCGTCTACATGGGCCCGGACGCGCGCAACACGTCCATGCTCTACACGTACAACGAAGCCATCGGCCGCGCCGAGGTGAGCGTCATCACCACGTCCTTCGCGCACCGCGAGGACTCCGAGCCGAGCGCGGTGCACGAGGCGTACAACCACGCCAGCACCATGGCCGCGGCGCTGGGCATCACCGTCGCCGCGGCGAGCGGCGACTCCGCGGGTGTGGACGTGCCGGGCAACAGCCCCTACGTCACCGCGGTGGGCGGCACGCAGCTGAAGATGAACGGCATGACGGTGACGGGGGAGACGGCCTGGTACTACTCCGGCTCCGGCATCACCCGCACCTTCGAGACGCCGGAGTGGCAGAAGGGCCTGGTCCCGATGCCCGCGAAGCGCGCGGTGGTGGACGTCGCGCTCAACGCGGACACCGGCTACTGGTACACGTGGCTGGGCGTCACCACGCCCAACACCGGCACGTCCTTCGCGTCCCCCATCTTCGCGGGGCTCATCGCGGTGGTGAACAGCGCGCGCTCGGCGGAGGCGAAGCCGCCGGTGGGCTGGCTCAACTCACAGCTCTACACGCTGCCCACCGTCCAGGAGACGTTCCGCGACGTCACCGAGGGCTACACCGACAAGCAGCACGAGGCCGGGCCGGGCTGGGACATCCCCACGGGCTGGGGCGCCCCCGACGCGGAGGGGCTGCTGCGGACCCTGCCTTGAGCCGGCGGGCGACAGGGGGCGGACGGGCGTTCGAGCCCCGCTCCGGCTGTCATCCCGGATTGACGGGATGCGAATGCGTGCACAAGGCATGCTGTTCGGGAGAGGACCATGTCCTTGCCCCCCGCGCTGCGCATGCCCTTGTCCTGCCTCCTGCTCCTCGCAGCCGCTTGCAGCAACGCCGGCGCCGGGACAAGCAGCGCCGTGGCGGACTCCCCCTCCGCGTCCGCTCCGGGGACCTCCGTAGAGCCGCCCGCCTCGCCCACCCCGCCCGTGGAGGACGTGAGCCAGACGCCGGTGGAGCCGCCGACGACGGAAGCGCCCGCGACCGGGACGCCGGTCGTCAGCGCGCCCGCTCCCACGGCGAGCGTGTGCTCGCCGCTCGGCTCGCTGTCCAGCCTGACGGGCAACCTGGCGACGTGGCTCCAGACAACGCCCATCACCGCGGCCAACAGCGGCGGGTTCCAGGAGCCGGGCGGCACGGAGCTCGCCGCGTTCGAGGGCGCCTTCCGCACGCTGCTCACCGAGGGTCCCACGGCGCAGGTGGTGCAGGACCTGGCGAAGGTGGGCTACGGCGTGTCCACCTTCCACAACGACACGGGCGGCGGGTGGCTGGTGGTGCGCGAGCAGGGGCTGCTGTCGCGCGGCGGCGGCACCTTCATCGTCAACCTGTTCCCCGCGCGCGACCTGTGGCTGGAGGCGCCGCACGCGGATTCTGATGAGGGCACGCTGCGTCAGACGGCCTCGCAGCTGGTGACGCTGGGCGCTCGCGCGCTGCTCATCACCGGCAGCAACCGCTGCGCCGTCACCACCGCCAGCCCGTGCAGCGGCACCACCAGCGTGTGCGGCACGAAGGGCCTGCGCCTCTCCGACGCCGCGCACTACGGCAACACCTTCTTCACCGCCGCGCACCGCGCGCTGCGCGACACCTACCCGGACGCCATCGCCGCCAGCATCCACGGCATGGACGCGGGGGACGGGCCCGAGGCCGCCGTGGTCAGCGACGGCACCAGCGCGCTGCGTGCGGACGCGCTCTCCAACCGCCTGCGCGACGCGCTCAACGCCCACCTGAGCGGCACCAAGAAGGCCTTCTCCTGCAACGCGGCGGACGACGCGGGCAAGCACCGCGCGCTGTGCGGCACCAGCAACGTGCAGGGCCGCATCGACAACGGCGCCGCGGACGCCTGCTACGCGGAGGCCACCGCCGCCTCGGACCGCTTCGTCCACCTGGAGCAGTCCGCCACGCTGCGCGGCACCGGCGCGTCGTCCAAGGCCGTCATGCAGGCGCTCGCGGACACCGTGCCCTGCTCGCTCGGCGGCTCCGGGCTGGACTGCCCCGCCGCGGTCGCGCAGGACTGCCCGTAGCGCGCATCGTCCCCCGGGCCGCTCCTGCGCGACCGGGGCCAGGACAGCGTCCACACTGCACTGGAGGTCGAGGCCTGCTTTTCCTCGCGTGAAGCAGGCGGCTGATCCGGGCTGAAGGGCCAGTGCCACTGTCGTTGGCTGGGCATTCAGTGCGACTGAGGGCGCGGATCATCGGTTGGACAGCGGACGCTTCTCAGCCGGTGAGAGGCGCGACCCTGGTCGGGGATGAGAGCCTCCCTAGATTCGAGCGGCCACCATGGCGCTCCTTTCGACCCTGACACTCTTCCCGGCCTACTCCCTTGACACCTCCATCCTGGTGGCGGTGCTCGTGGGCGTGCTCATCCTGGCGCTCCTGACGGAGACGCTCGGCTGGGTCTTCGTGGGGCTCGTCGTCCCCGGCTACCTGGCCTCGGTGTTCGTCATCCACCCCGAGGCCGGCTGCACCGTCGTCGCCGAGTCGCTGCTCACGTATGGCCTGGCGCTGGCGTTCTCCAGTGGACTGAGCCGCACGGGGGCGTGGAGTGAGTTCTTCGGCCGTGACCGCTTCTTCGCCGTCGTGCTCGCCAGCGTGGTGGTGCGCGCCGTCAGCGAGACGTGGCTGCTGCCCGTGCTGGGGCACTGGATGGACGAGCGCTGGGGCACGTCCTTCATCGTCGACCGCAGCCTGCACAGCATCGGCCTGGTGCTGGTGCCGCTCACCGCGAACGCCTTCTGGAAGCTGAAGCTGCGGCGCGGCCTGTGGCAGGTGGCCGTGCCGGTGGCGCTGACGTACCTCCTCCTGCGCTTCGTGCTGCTGCCCGGCACCAACCTGTCCTTCTCCAGCCTGGAGCTGATGTACGAGGACGTGGCGCAGGACTTCCTGTCCAGTCCCAAGGCCTACATCATCCTGCTGACGACGGCGTTCTTCGCCGCGCGCTTCAACCTCAAGTACGGCTGGGACTTCAACGGCATCCTCGTGCCCGCGCTGCTGGCGCTCACGTGGCTGGAGCCGTTGAAGCTCGTGGCCACGATGGCGGAGGTGCTGCTGCTGGTGCTGGCCGCGAAGGCGGTGCTGTCGGTGCCGGGGCTGCGCACGCTCAACCTGGAGGGCCCTCGCAAGACGGTGCTCGTCTTCTGCCTGGGCTTCCTCGTGAAGTGGGGCATCGGGTGGGCCATGGGCGGCCGCATCCCGGGCCTGAAGGTCACGGACCTGTTCGGCTTCGGGTACCTGGTGCCCACGCTGCTGGCCGTGAAGATGCTGCAGAAGCAGGTGATTGCCCGCGTGCTGCTGCCCACGCTGCACACGTCGCTGGCGGGCTTCCTCATCGGCAGCCTCGCGGGCTTCGGGCTGTCGCTCATCGAGCCGCGCCCGGCCACCGCGCTCACCGCGGAGGCGCCGCGCGAGCACGTGCCCGGCCTGGGCCTGGACCAGTCTCCGCTGGGCCTGATGGCGCTGGGCCGCGCCACCGCGCGCGAGAGCGACGCGGGCGGGCAGTCGCTGCGGCTGAAGCACGGCGACCTGCGCGAGTACAGCGCGCTGTGGAACGGGCTGGACGCATGGCTGGAGTCGGGCCGCGCGGAGGGCCTGCACGCGCTGCGCACCCAGGCGGTGGCGCTGGGCCTGGAGCTTCGCGAGCTGCCCAGGCAGGGCGGTGCTCCCGCGCGCTATGCGCTGGTGGAGCGGGTGGAGGGCACCGGGAAGGCGGGCTGGGACACGTCGCTGCTCGTGCCCGGCGCGAAGGGCCCCATCCTGGAGGTGCCGCGTCCCCTGACGGAGGCGCCGGGCGCCGAGGCCGCCGCGCTCCTGTGCGAGCGCGTGGACTGCCGCGCCATCATCGTGAGCGGCGTGGATTCCCACCGCGCGGGCCTGGTGCTGGGTGACGCGCTGGCGCAGTCGGAGACGCCGCTGCGGCATGCGCACGACGCGCTGTCCTCGCGCGAGCGGGTGCAGCTGCGCGTGGACCTGTCGCTGAGGCCGGGACAGGTGGTGCTGCACACGCCGGAGGGCAAGGCGCCCCGGGGCCTGGACGCGCTGTGGCCGGGCGCCGAGGTGACGGCGAATCCGCCGCCGGAGCCCGGGGGCAACTGGGGCGAGGCGCGGGTGAGCGTGCTTCGCGCGGGCCCCTTCGACCTAGCCTCGCTGGTGCTGGAGCATGCCCCGGCGCTGGCCGAGTCGATGACGGAGCGCGACGCGCTGGGCACGCTGATGGTGACGCCGGAGGTGGCGCGCGTGCCGGCGGTGCGGCCGTCGGACGCGGAGCTGCGGGTGCTGGAGCAGCAGGTCGCCTCGCCGCTGCTGGGGAGCGGACCGGCGGACGTGCCGCGCGAGCTGCGCGTGCGCTGGGCGCAGGCCATGGCGTCGCTCCTGGGCCTGCGGGTTGTGCCGGTGACGGAGTGCGCGGACGCGGCCGGGTGCTGGTGGGTGACGGACGCGGATGCGACGCCCGGCCGGCTGGGCGCGGGGCTGCTGGTGCGGCCGGGTGGCTCGCCGCTGGCGCTGGAGGTGCCGTCTCCGGCGCGCGAGGCGGGCACGCTGCCGGTGGCCGCCGAGCTGTGGCACGAGTCGCGCTCCACCGCGCTGGTGTTCGCCACCGCGTCCGGCGACGTGCCCCACCCCGCCACCTTCGGGGAGCTGCGCACGAGCTTCCAGGCCTTCCACCAGGCGGTGCACCGCGCGCTGCCGAAGGAGCAGTCCTGGGTGCTGCACCTGCGCGGCTTCTCCAGCCGGCCCTCCGTGGACGCGGACGTGCTGGTGGACGTGGGCAGCCCGGTGCTCACCCCGGCGCAGCGGCCCGCGGACCTGGAGCGGCTGCTGTCGCCAGAGGGCCCGCTGGGCTGGCTGGGGCAGCGCGTGCGCTACCACGACGGCGCTCCGGAGCTGACGGGCCTCAACGACGCGAGCCCGCAGCAGGTCTTCTCCCGCACCTTCGGCGGCGCGCGGCTGGCCACGCTGTGGCTGTCCGAGCCGCTGCGCGGTGCGTTCGTGACCCCGCGGCTCGCGGCGGAGGAGCTGGCGCTCACGGGGCTGCTGCCCGCGGAGCCTCGCGAGTCTCCCGAGCGCGCGCTGCTGGCGGACCGGCTGGTGGCGCCGACGCAGCCGGTGCCCGCGGCGCTGAAGGAGCACTTCGCGGAGCTGACCGCCAGCGCGGAGCGCTACGTCGCGCAGCAGAGCGTGCATGACCTCCGCGCGCTGGCGCAGACGAAGCGCGTGGGCAGCGTGACGCGTCAGGTGAAGGCCGGCTTCAGCGCCGAGTACGGCCTGCCCTTCCTCCTGGTGGAGGCGCGGCAGGGCAAGCACGTGCTGCGCGCCGTCTATTTCCTTCAGCAGCACCCGTCGCCGGCGAAGCGCGCGGAGCTGACCGCGGGGGACGCGGAGCTCGTGGCCTCGGTGGACCTGGCGCTGCGACACCGCCGTCCGGTGGTGTTGACCGGGGAAGTCTCCCGCGAGGAGGCCCGTCGATGAAGACCCGCAGCCGCGCCCTCGTGGCGCTCCTTGGCCTGATGGTGGGCCTGGCCCTCATCTGGGGCGCGAGCCTCGCCGTGCTGGGCAACACCGACACGCCCACCGCGCGGCGCGACGCGAAGTACGTCAACGCCGAGCGCCTCATCTTCTACCGCCTGGAGCCGGGCCGGGAGATGCGCGTGCGCATCCCTGGAGACGCTGAGGAGCTGCTCATCGTCACGCACGAGCTGCTCCCGGACGGCGCGCCCTACGCGCCGGAGAAGCAGTACCAGTACGGCCTCAAGGCCATCCTCCGCGGGCCCGAGGGGGTCCTCCTGGAGCGCGCCATCTTCACGCGCACGCGCCAGAGCAAGGGCCAGCCGCAGGAGGACGGGACGTTCCTCCAGGAGAGCGCCTTCACCACGCACGCGGATCAGCAGGTGACGGACGAGCGCGAGTTCGTGCTGCGGCTGCCCGCGGAGCGCCCGGACTACTCCGTGCTGTACCTGCGGCCCGCGAGCGCGAGCGACACGCTGCTCGCGCGGGTGTACGTCCGCGCGCACCGCACGCTGCCGCTGCTCGCGTCGCAGAGGCTGGCGCAGGCCCGCGCGGAGGTGCGCGCCGGACGCGCCACCTTCGAGCCCTTCGAGAAGCTCTCCGTCGAGACGCGCCGCTGGCTCGCCGAGGAGCACTGGGAGCGCCTCAACGCGGAGGGCGAGGCGGGCACCGACTACCAGATTGAACCCGTCTACCGAACCCAGTACCGGCTGCCGCTGGTGGAGGCCACGGAGTCCGTGCAGGAGCGCCTGGGCGCCGGGCGCGCCGTGGCCCTCAACGTCGCCGGGCCCGCGAAGCCGGTGCTGTGGCTGTGGAGCGACGCGCTGGACGCGCATCCCCAGCCGCACGGGCCGGTGACGGTGCAGACGCTGTCCTCGGACGGCACCACGCACACGGTGGAGCTGCCGGGCCCGGTGGCGGGCTCGCCCATGTCGCATCCGCTGGAGCTGCCGGAGGGCACGCACACGGTGATGGTGCGCAACGACGGCCAGGAGGACCTGCGCTACACGGTGGAGGGCCCGTTCGAGTCGTGGCTCCTGCCCGCCGAGTCGCGCCCGCAGCCAGGCATCGCGTCCGAGGGCCGCGTGGCCTTCCTGCCGGACACGCGCCGCACGGAGGCGTTCGCCGCCGGCCCGGCGTGCCCGGCGCTGGAGCTGGACATCGACCCGCGCATGGACGCGGTGGGGCGGCTGATGCGCATCGACGCGCGCTCGCTGGACCGCGCGCCGTCACACGAGCCACTGCACCTGAGCTTCACGGTGCTGGATGGCCAGGGCCAGTCCCTGGGCCAGGCCTCGCTGGACGCGACGCCAGGGCCCGCGCCGTTCGAGAGCGCGGCCCTGCCCCCGCTGCCCGGTGGCGCGCTGCCATGCACGCCGCTGGCCGCGGCGGACGCGGACGCGGGCTCGGGAGAGGTGACGGACCTCCCCGCCTGGGTGTCGGGCGCGGCGAGCGCCCGGGTGTTCCTGCCCATGGGGGCTCGCAAGCTGCGCGTGGAGGCATCGCGCGCGACCCTCATGCAGTTCTACAGCTTCCTGTCGAACGGCCAGACTGTCGCGGCGGCTGCGCCGTACACGAACGACGCGCTCACCGGCGTGCGCTGGCGCAACGCGCCCGTGGAGCAGCGCGCGTGGTACCCGATGCGCCCGTCGAACCTGAACGCGCTGATCCAGAGCGGCGCCCGCGTGGAGCTGCTCGGTCAGGTGCGCCTGGAGCCCGTGGTCCCGGAGGCGGAGGAGCTTCCTCCGACGGGCGACCCGGTGGTGGTGCGGCCTTACGGCTCGCCCGCGGTGGTGGAGGTGCTCGAGTCCGCGCAGGCGGACACGGTGGAGCTGGTGAAGGCGCTGTCCACGGTGCTGGAGCCCGGCCGCGCGGTGCGTGCACGCTTCGACGCGCGCACGCCCACCCGTCCAGAGGTGCGCCTGTCGCTGAAGGACGCGGCGGCGCTGGGCAACGAGGTGGAGGTGCTGCTCGACGGCGAGCCATTGCACCGCTTCACCGTGCGCTCCACGCGGGCAAGGGAGCTGTTGCCGCCGCTGCCGCCGGGTGAGCATGAGGTGCTCCTGCGCTCTTCCGCACCGGGGCTGACGGCGCTGCTCAACCGGCCTCCGGCGGCAGGGAATGGCCTGCGCTCGCGCACGGTGTATCCGGTGATCCAGGGGGGCTTGCGCGTGCCGGTGCGCAAGACGGGCCCGGGCGCCGTCACGCTCAACGTGGTGGTCTACACACCGGTGGCGGAGGGCACAACGGAGCCCCGGCTGACCGTGACGGTGGATGGCGGCAACCCCGTGCGCCGCGCCAGCGTGCTGGTGCCGCGCGTCACGCGCGCCGAGCGCACCGTGGCGCTGCCCGCCTCCGAGCGTGAGCCAGCCATGCCCGTGGGCCGCCCAGGCGTGAAGTGGTACGCACGCACCGTGCAGGTGACGCTGGGCGAGGACATCGCGCCGGGCGTGCACACCGTGCGCATCCAGGCGCTGGGCACCGGTCCCATGTGGGCGCGCTTCTTCGTCTTCGGCCACGCGGTGGAGGACACCGCGCCGCGCATGTGGAACCGTGGAGGCTGGCAGCCCGACGAGGACATGTTGTGAGGTTCCTCGGAAGGACGGGGTCGTGGCGCCCGCTGGTGGCCGTGGGAGTGGTGTCCGTGCTCGGCGCCAGAGTGAGCGCCTGGGCCCAGGCGGCCCCGAGCACCGTGACGGCCACGAGCGCGGCTACGTCTTCGAGCGCGGCTACGGCTTCGAGCCCCGCTACGGCTTCGAGCACCGTGACGGCCACGAGCGCGGCTACGTCTTCGAGCGCCGCTACGGCTTCGAGCGCCGCTACGGCTTCGAGCGCTGCGACGGAGTCGACCATAGCTACGCCTTCGAGCGTCGCGACGGCTTCGAGCGCCGAGCTGGCATCGAGCGCTACGACGACTCCGAGCGCCGCGACAGGCTCGAAACCCTCGAAGCAGGACACGCCGCGCTCCGGCAAGCGCGCTAAAGCAGCCACGCGGTCCGCGCCAGAACGCCTGCCGCAGGAGGACCCCGTCGTGAACGTTCCCGAGCAGTCGGAGTGCCGCGTGGACGCGCGCTTCTCCGGGCTGTGGCCCCGCGTGGACGCCGTGACATTCCACCCCACCACGCTGGAGGAGCGGGCCGTGTTCACAAAGCTCGTGCCCGCCCTGCTGGCCACCGCGCCGAAGCAGAAGGACGTGCCGCCGGAGCTGACGAACGTGGCCGCGTCCGCGGGCTTCTTCCTGGAGACGTGGACCACGCCGCGCGACACCTTCTGGGTGCTGCGGGAGCGGCCGGACCGCTACCACGGCGCGGGCGCGTATGTGATCCGCACGGGCGACGCCACCGACGACGTGGTGCAGGTCCCCCACCCCTACTTCGACATCGGCACGGAGGACATCGGCGCCGCGCTCTTCGCCTGTCCACCGGAAGGCCGTGCGCCACGCCTGTTCATGACCGCCACCGCGCACCGCTACAAGGCCACGCCCGGAGAGACACCGGAGGACCCGGAGCATCCGGCGGACGTCGCGCACAACCCGGAGCACCTCTTCCAGACCGTGACGGACCTGGCCGCGCGACACCTCCCCGCCATCCGCGTGGTGCAGTTGCACGGCTTCGGCGAAACCAAGGTCCAGAAGGGCCGCACCGAGGCGCTGGCGGCGGTCGTCAGCGACGGCACGCGCAAGCCCGGAGCGTGGGCGCGGAAGGTGGCCGCGCGCCTGGAGGAGGCGCTCGACCCCGGAGTGAAGCTGTTCCCGACGGGGGCGCGCGTGCTCGGCGGGACACAGAACGCGCAGGCCCGCCTGCTCCAGGCGTATCCGCAAGCCCGCTTCGTCCACCTGGAAATGTCATCCCGTACGCGCAAAGCGCTGGCGAGCCCGGCGCGTCTGGCCCTCCTGGCCCAGATTCTGTTCGCACCCTTGGAGGACTGAGCGCCGATGTTTCCTGTTCGACGCCGCGCCCGATACACCCTGCTCGTGGGAGCGCTCGCGGCGCTGCCCGTCATCGCGCAGCCCGCTGTCTCGCAGCCGTCCGTCATCGCCCGCAGCGAGGAGGGCATGACGTGGCAACCGCGCGCCATCCGCGGGCCGGTGGCCTTGGAGGACCTGCAGGGCCACGCGCCCTACGTGTCTGGCGGCGTGCCGCAGGTGACGGGCGCGATGGAGGTCACACCCCAGAAGGGCGCGGCCGTATGGCTGGGGCCGCTGGACGTGGTGCGCGTCACCGGCCCCGCCGGAGCGCTGCGCTTCACGCGCGTGCCGCTGTCGGAGGGCGACGACGCGCCCGAGCTGCGCGTGGAGGAGGAGGGCGTGCCCGAGCGCCCGGGCCGCTGGTACCTGGCGGAGCCCATGGGCGCCGGCAGCATCTGGTGGGTCACGGCGACGAAGAACGCGCGCATCCTGGTGGAGCGACCCACGCACACGTCCACGGCGCGCACCGAGGAGCGGATGCGGGACGCGCTCCTCCAGTGGGTGGACGGCAAGGGCCCGCGCCCGGCGCTGGCGTTCGACGCGGCCACGCGCGCGCGGCTGGACGTGGACGCCGCGCTGGAGGCGGAGCTCGTGAAGGGCGAGCCCGCGTCCTCGCCCTTCCGGACCGCGGTGCGCAACTGGCGCAAGGCCTCCGCGCTGCGCGAGTGGGCGCTGGTGTCGCCGCTCTACGGTCAGGCGGTGCGCGTGGAGCGCCCGCGTCCCGCCGGCACGGAGGTGGTGCTGGAGGGAATGGGCGCGCCCTGGGTCCGCCCGGAGGTGAAGGGCTCGGTCTGGGCGCTGGAGCTGGAAGGCCCGGGCGTGCTGTCGCTGGAGGCGCGCGCCGTGCTGGGCAACGGCGCGCCGACGGAGATGCCGACGCTGGAGGTATACGGCGTGGGCGGAGTGCTCGCGCGGGCACAGCTCACGCCGCAGCCCGCGTGGGCAGAGGCGCCCGAGGGCGCGGCGCTGCCGGACGGACGCACGGCGCGGGTGCTCGCGTCGGGCGAGCGCGTAGGCATCGCGGAGGAGCTGCGCGTGGCGCTGCCGCCGGGCAAGCACAACTACCGCGTGAGCTGGAAGGGCCCCGCGCCGCTCGTGCGTGCGCGCGTCGCGTCCCGCCGGCCCACGCTGTCCGAGGCGCTGTCGCGCCAGACGCACTGGACGGAGCTGGCGGAGAAGGCGTGGGAGGTCGTGAAGCAGGACCCCGCCGCCCGCCCGTCACTGCTGCGTCAGCGGCTGGTCGCGCTGATGCCGGACCTGGCGCGCGGCACATACGGACGCATCAAGACGGAGGGCCTGTCACCGCTGCTGACCGCGCTGGCCGCGCTGGAGGACCGCGACACGGACGCGGCGGTGGAGGCGCTGAAGGGCGCGGACGCGTCGCCGCTCGCGTGGCACCTGCGGCTGCGCACCGCGAAGGAGCTGTTGGACGCGAACAAGCCAGACGCCGCGCACGCGCTCCTGGGCACCGCGCCCGCCCTGCCGGACGCGGGCTTCCTCACCGCCGAGGCGTCGGAGCTGGTGGCCCGCCTCCCGCTGGGGGATCCGCTGCGCAGCCGCGAGCTGGCCGCGCTGGAGCTGGCATGGCGCGCGGAGCCGCTGTCGGAGGACATCCGCCGGAGCTATCGCGCCGCGTGGTGGCGCGCGAGCCGCTGGTCGCAGGTGGTGCCCGCGCCTCGTGAAGACGGGACCGAGGTGAAGGCCTCGCAGTGGCTGGACCTCCAGGGCATGGAGGCCGACGCGTCGATGGCGAGCAGCGCGCTGTGGCCGCTCGCCGCGGGTGGCACCACACACGTGCAGGCCACGCGGCGGGCGGAGGCCCCGACCCTGCTGCGCGCCTACGTGATGACGCCGCCGGGCGCGAAGGCGAACCCGGTGCTGCGCGTGGGGAACATCGCGTTCCCGCTGCTGCCGCTGTCGCCGGTGGAGCCGGTGGAGCTCGCCCTGCCTCCGGGCGAGCACGCCTTGAAGCTGGAGGGCGCGGAGGGCACGCGCGCGTTCCTGTCGCTCGCGCCCGCCCAGGCGGAGGGGATGCCGGGCGAAGTGGGCTACGTGCGCTCGCAGTGGCCGGCGAAGGTGGAGAAGCAGGCGGTGCGCTTCCGGGTGCCGGACGCGAAGCTGCCCTCGCCGGTGCGCGTGCAGCTGCGTCCGTTGAACGCCACCGCGGGCGAGCCGCTCGTGGTGCGCATGCACACCGACGTGGGCCACCCACGCCGGTGGGTCCTGATGCCCGGCGCCGCCAGCTCGCGCCACGTCGCCCTGGAAGGCGCGAAGGGCATCTCGTCCGCGCCGGTGTCCGCGGAGGTGACGCTGCCAGCACAGGCGCGCGAGGTGTGGTTCGAGCCCGAGGATCCCAAGGCCCAGGTCGCCGTCTCGCTGGCGGTGCGCCGCGCGGAGGTGGCCGCGCCCGAGCTGTCCCCTGCCCCGCCGCAGCCCCAGCAGGCCGGTACGGCCTACGAGACGCTCCAGGCCCTCTCCCGCACGCTGCGCGCGGAGCCCGGTGAGGTGGAGCCGCGCCTCGCGCGCGCCGAGCTGCTGTCGTCGCTCCAGGAGGACGGGTTCGCCCGCGCGGACGTGGGTCGGCTGCTGGACGCGCAGGCGAAGCTGACGCCGGAGCAGCAGCGACGCCTGCTCGCGCTGATGGACCGCCTGTCGCAGTCCTCGCCGCGCACGGTGCGCTTCGCGCAGGCCATCACGCGACCCACGCTCGTGTCCCCGGCCTTCCCGGCGCTGGTCGCGAACGGCTCGATCTCGGCGACCGGCGCGGCGCCCCCAAACGGCAGTGCCGTCAGCCCGCTCGCCGCGACCAACGCCTCGGCGCGCATTGGCGGCACGCAGGACACTTCGGCGTCCGCCTCGACCAGCACCACGGCAGATGCGCGCGCCGTGCAGGCGGGAGGCACGACGCTCGCCGCGCTCGGCGCCCAGGCCCGCGAAGGCCACGGCGACGCGGCGCTCGCGGCGGTGTCGGGCGACAAGAGCCTCGCGGGCCGCTACCTGCGCGCACGGCTGCTGTCGGCGTCCGGTGAGGACGCGGCGGGCGCGCTGGCCATGGCGGCGCTGTACCGCGAGACGGGCCTGCCGCAGGTGGGCCTGGAGGCGCTCGGCATGCTGGAGCGGCTCCAGGACTCGCCGCAGGCGTGGAAGGACGGCGGGGCGCCCCTGGGCGCGGCGCTCGCGAG
Organism: Corallococcus sp. RDP092CA; assembly: GCF_041903675.1. Taxonomy (NCBI): domain Bacteria; kingdom Pseudomonadati; phylum Myxococcota; class Myxococcia; order Myxococcales; family Myxococcaceae; genus Corallococcus; species Corallococcus sp. RDP092CA. The sequence continues at coordinate 96,376 of NZ_JAYESI010000020.1, forward strand.
CCAGCTCCAGGCGTGGGCGGATCATCCCGATGTGCGCCGCATGCGCTTCACCGCGGGCCGCTGGACGCGCTGGGAAGGCCTGCGCGACGCGGAGGAGGCCGCGGGCTCGCTCGTCGCCACGTCGGAGGCCGGCACGGACGACGAGGACGTCGCCATGTCCGTGCGCAAGGCGCTGCTCGCGCCGCCGTGGAAGCTGTCCGAGTCGAAGCTGCTGCCCGCCGGTGCCTCGCGAGTCATGAGCCTGGTGGTGAAGCAGCCCCGCCCCCTGGGCGCGGAGGTCCTCTGCGGCACCACCCCGCGTCCGGGCGTGGACGCCGCCGGCACCTGCGCCTTCGCGCTCCGCGTGGATGGCCGCGTGGTGCGCGAGCGCCAGGTCGCCGAAGGCGAGACCGCCATCCTGGGCACGCGCCTGGACGTCCCCGGCCGCCACCAGGTGGAGGTGGTGATGGCGCGCGCCGACACGCAGCAGACCGGCCTGGTGCGCTTCGTGGACTCCGAGGACGCCAGCGCCACCGCGCGCGTCGTGGCCGCCCCGCAGCCCCTCGCCCTCCTGCGCAGCCGTCCGGGCTCGCCGGTGGTGATGACCGTGCTGGGCCCCACCGCGCTGCGCGTGCGCGCCACCGCCCTGGCCCCCACCGAGGGCCGCGAGCTGCTCGTGCGCAGCACGCCCCTGCCCTCGGGGGAGGGCACGGGCGGCTCCAGCGCGGAGGAAGGCCCGCTCATGCGCCTGGGCCTGCCCGAGGACGCCGACCCCGGCCTCCAGGGCGCGTCCCAGCCGCTGGGCCGCATGGGCGAGGCCTGGCTGCTGCTGCCCTCGCGAGGTCCGCACCGCGTGAGCCTGGAGTCTCCCGCCGGCGAAGCCCTGGTGCAGGTGCAGCTGGGGGTCGCCTCGGATCCGAGCACGCTCGCGGCCCCGACGTGGGCCCAGGGCAGCACGGGCCTGGAGCCGCTGCCCTGGCCCGCGCTGCCGCCGAGCCTGGCGCTCCTGCCGGAGGGCATGTCCCCCGAGGCGCGCACCGGCGGCCTGGGCATGGTGTCCGCGGAGCTGGGCTATCGCAGCGAGGACGTGGAGGAAGGCGAGCTGCTCAACCGCCCGCTCCAGACGGGCCTGGAGGTCCGCCTGTCCCTGCGCCGCGAGCTGTCCCCGGGCCGCGCGTGGCTGCGCTTCACGCCCGAGGCGCGCTACCCGCTGAACCAGACCGCCGTGCTGGGCGGCACCGTGGCCGCGTACGTGAACCAGCTCCCCGGCGACCTGCGCCTGTCCATGCAGGGCTCCGTGTTCTCGCAGACCATCGACGGCGCGATGCGCTGGAGCGCGCGAGGCCGCGTGGGGGCGGACCGCTACGTGCGCCTGTCCCCGGACGTGGGCCTCATCCCCGGCCTGGGCCTGACGCTGGAGTCCATGCAGGGCGGCCACGCGGTGGAGGCCAGCCGCTACGACCAGAACGTCTACTGGCGCTACGGCAAGGACCACCCGCGGCGCCTGTCGCCCCGGCTGTCCCTGCGCTGGCAGCCCTTCCAGGACCACGTGGCCACGCTGGGCATGTCCGCGGTGAGCAACGCCAACATCTACACCGTGGACAACGCGGGCGCGTACGCGAGCTGGGCGGCGCTCCTGGGCGGCAAGCTCCAGGGCACGCGCGTGGAGCTGGGCTACGGCGCGTCGCAGCGCTTCCAGGATGCTCACCGCGCCACGGCCTACCTGCGCCACCGCGTGTCGGGCCGCCTGGACTGGAACGTGTGGATGGGCAAGGGCGGCAACCGCCTCATGCTCTTCGCCGAGGACCGCGCCTTCCTCTCCGGCCCATACGGAACGCAGAACGTGTTTTCACTCGGAGCGCGGTGGGATTGGACGGGTGGACGTGGGTTGCAGGACGTCACGCCCACCGAGGAGGAATTCGAGGAGCTGCTGGATGAACGACGTTTGCAGCCGTGAGCTGTCCTGATCCGAACGGGCGCCTGGAGGGGCCGGGCATGTCGCTCAAGCAATGAATAGCTCTGGCCGCGACATGCACCTGGCGAATGAACCTCTCGAGTCACGCCTGCTGGAAGCCCTGCCGCCGCTGCACCGCCGCGTGCGCGGGGCCTCGGTCGAAGCCCTGGCCCGGCGGCTGGTGGAGTCGTGCCCCCGCCCCGCGGGCCTGGAGGGACTGGCGCCGTGGCTGGGCGTGGCCCTGGAGGCGCTGGAGACGGAGCTGGCGGCGGTCCACGCGGAGATCGTCCAGTTCACCCGCCAGCACAACGACGCGCAGGACGACGCCGCGCGCCGCCAGGTGCTGGTGGAGCACATCCAGGCCACGGTGAAGGACCGCAAGGACCGCAAGGAGGACCTGCGCGCCCTGGACCGGTGGATGGGCTTCGACGCCCTGCGCGAGCGACAGGAGAAGCGCCGTCACAAGCTGCTGGTTGAAGAAGAGACCGCGCTCCGCGCGCTGACGGGCGTCCTGGCCACGACCACCGCCGAGGAGCTCCAGCCCGCGGCCGTGCCCCTGGCGAGGCAGCTGCTGGACCGCGCCGTGGACGCGCCCCGGGCGCAGAACCGCTTCGCCGCGCTGGAGGCCTTCCGGCAGCTCGCGCAGACGGTGCCGGGCGTCGCCGCGTCACTGCCCGAGGTGGAGCCCACGCTGACGAGCCTCGCGGGCCAGGAGGACGTGAGCCCGTTCTTCCAGGCGGAGGCCCTGCGCGCGCTGCTCACGGTCGATGCGCTCACCGGCCTGGCCCTGCTGCGCCAGCGCCTGCGCGCGAAGGCCCCGTCGGAGAAGGACTTCCTCTTCCGCCGCCAGGTGCTGGAGCAGTGCGCGCCGCTGCTGTCGGACGAGCACCGCGTGCCGCTGCTCACCGAGGTCGCGCACCATGACCCGAGCGAGTACGTGCGCATGGGCCTGTGCGCCCTCATCGCGCGGCGCCCGGACGGGCAGCCGCTGCTGCGCCGCCTGGCGGGCCTGGACCCGGTGCCGGCCGTCGGGGGGGAGACGCTGTCGGAGCCCAGCCCGCGCGTGCGCACCGCCGCCGTGCTGGCCGCGGTGGACGCGGCGCTCGCCGCGCCGAAGGTGAAGGCCCCGGCGCTCCAGGTGCTGGTGGACGTGCTGGGCCGGGACACCGCGCCGCTCGTGCTGCGCGTGGCGTGCGAGCGCGCCGCCGCGCTGGCGGAGGCGCTGGGCGCCGCCGGCCTGGGTCCCGCGCACGCGGCGCTGCTGGACGCGGTGGAGTCGCTGGCGACGCAGCCGGGCACGACGGGCCCGGTCGTGGAGGCCGCCGCGGCAGCAGCGCAGGTGCTGCGCCGGGTGAAGGACCCCGTGCGACAGGCATGGACGGCGTTCCTCGCCGGCCGCGTCTCCAGGCTCCGTCCGGGAAGCCGCACGCGCATCCCGCTCCAGCCCGCTCCAGAGAACCTGCCGCCCATGCCGGAGGGGCCCGCGTGGTTGGGCGCCGTCCTCGCGGACCTGTCGCAGGACGGGCACGGCCTGTACGCGGAGCGCACGGACAAGACGCTGACGCTGTGGCACGGCGATCGGCAGGAGCGCCGCCTGTGGCGCATGTGGCACGAGTGGGGCCGCCCCGCGCCGAACAAGCGCCAGGCCTTCCTGCACACCACCGGCCGCGTGATGTCCGGCACGCTGCGCGCGCACCCGGGCCACCTGGACGAAATCACGGAGACCCAGGTCCCCGGCGAGCGCGTCCACGTGGCGAGCCAGGGCAGCTGGGGCCGCCACCTGCCCACGGTGGACGACCTGCTGGACATGCCGCTGTCGAAGGACGGCAAGGTGCACCTGTTCAGCAGCCACGGTGAGACGGTGCTCGTGCCGCCCGCCTCGCGGCTGCGCCGTCTGACGAACCGCCTGAAGGTGTCGAAGGACTACCGGCGGCTCGCGTCGCTGCGGCTGGACTCGCTGGGCGGCGAGGAGCCCCGCGAGCGCCGCCGCTTCGTGGAGCAGGTGGAGCGCGAGCTGGGCGTCCAGGTGCGCTTCACGCCCTACGGTCAGAACAAGCAGGTCCCTCCCGCGCTGGCCACGCTCTTCCACGAGCCCGAGCCGAAGCGCTCGTCCACGCTGCACACGCCCGCGCTCGTGGGGTTGCAGAGCGGCTTCCTGGCGCTCCTCACCGAGCGCATCATGGAGAACGAGGGCTACTTCCTGGGGATGGGAGGCAACGGCATCGCGGCGCTGGGCCTCTTCACCGCGGCGCTCTTCTCCCTCTTCCTGGGCGACACGTACGTGAAGCGCCAGAGCGTGCGCAGATCGCGGGAGAAGATTCCGCTCGTCATCGGCGGCTGGGGCACGCGCGGCAAGTCCGGCACGGAGCGCCTGAAGGCGGCGCTCTTCTCCGGCATGGGCTTCGAGGTGTTCGCGAAGACGACGGGCTCGGAGGCGATGTTCGTGCACAGCGCCCCGGGCGCCGGGCCGTCCGAGTTCTTCATCTTCCGCCCCTACGACAAGGCCACCATCTGGGAGCAGAAGGACATGGTGGAGCTGGGCGCGCGCCTGGGCACGGAGGTGTTCCTCTGGGAGTGCATGGCGCTCCAGCCCAACTTCGTGGAGCTGCTCCAGAACGACTGGATGCAGGACGACTTCGCCACGCTGACCAACGCCTACCCGGACCATGAGGACATCCAGGGGCCGGCCGGCATCAACGTCGCGTCCGTCATCACCAACTTCATGCCCAGGGGCGGCCGGGTGGTGACGACGGAGGACCACTTCCTGCCGCTCTTCAAGCAGGCGGCGGAGGAGAAGGACACCACGCTCCTGCACAGCGCGTGGTGGGAGGCGGAGCTGATCCCCGAGGAGCTCCTCGCGCTGTTCCCCTACCGCGAGCACCCGCGCAACATGGCGCTGGTGGCGACGCTGGCGGAGCAGCTGGGCGTGCCGCGCCCCCACGCGCTGGCGCTGATGGCCGAGCACGTGCAGCCGGAGATCGGCGTGCTGAAGGTCTTCCCCCCGGCGAAGGTGCGCGGGCGGCAGCTGACGTTCATCAACGGGCACTCGGCGAACGAGCGCACGGGCTTCATGAACAACTGGAGCCGCACGGGCCTGGGGGACGTGGATCCGGACGCGCACCCGGACCGCGCGGTCATCACGGTCATCAACAACCGCTGGGACCGCGTGTCGCGCTCGGAGGTCTTCGCGCGCATCATGGTGGAGGACGCGCCCGCGGACCGGCACGTGCTCATCGGCACGAACCTGGAAGGCCTCCAGAAGTACGTGCGCGCCGCGCTGGACCGGCACCTCGCGAGCACGGAGGTCGTCGCGGCGGAGGAGGTCACCAGCCCCGAGGGTCAGGCTCGCGCGGAAGCGCGGCTCGCGAAGGAGCTGGCGAAGCTGAAGGTGCCGCGTCCCACGACGGCCACGTTCATGGACCGGCTGGAGCGGTACGCGGCCGGCGCGGGCCTGCAGGCGACGCCCACGGTGGCGCTGACGGCGGCGGTGGAGAAGGCGCTGGAGGGCGGGGACGGCGACGTGGGAGTGGAGAAGCTCCGCCGCGCGCTGGAGCGCGAGGTGGGCCCCCTCATCGAGGAGGCGCTGTCGCCGGCGGCGCGCACGCTGCCGCAGGCGCTGCCGGAGGTGCTGACGGCCGCGACGAAGGACGAGGTCCGCGAGCACGCCCTGTACCTCCTCGCGCGCATGGCGGTGCACGCGCGGCTGAAGGCGCTGCTGCCTCGGGGCGAAGGGGATGCGCAGGGGCGCGTGAAGGCGTTCCACTCGAAGTTCCGCGACGCCTACCGGGCGATGATGCTGGAGCAGTTGGTGCCGGTGTCCGACTCGCAGGCGACGGGCGACCAGGTGGTGGACGCGTGCGCCCGCGCGGTGGCGCCCGGGATGCAGGTGAGCATCATGGGCGCCCAGAACATCAAGGGCACGGGCCTGGACTGGGTGTATCGCTGGATGGCGCTGAACCGGGTGACGACGGCGCTGAAGGCGCTGGAGGGCACGTCGGTGGAGGCGCGGCGGCGGGCGCTGGAGTCGCTGGAGACGTTCGACGACTCCGGTTTCGTGGACGCGGGGCTGGCGCGCGCGGTGCTTCCGGGGCTCGTCGGCAAGGCCGGGTCTCCGGACGAAGCGGACCGGCTGCGCAAGCTGGCGGAGCGCGCGCGGGCGCGGCACGAGCTGAAGGTCCACGCGCTGACGCACACGGCGGCGGGCGGCGCGACGCAGGTGGTGGTGCGCAAGCTGGAGAAGGTGTTCGACTACCTGGACAGCGTGACGCGCAGCCGGTTGAGCGACCTGTTGCTGGCGGACCTGGAGGCGGGCCGCGTGTCGCACGCGCGAGCGGCGGTGGAGACGCGCAAGCTGTACGAGCGCCAGAAGGGCGGCTGGCTCTTCCGCGGCCTCAAGCAGCAGCCGAAGCGGCTCGCTCCGGTGGTGGCCACGCCCGAGCCCGCCATGGAGCTGGCGCCACCACCCGCGCCCGTGGAGACGGTGTTCAAGACGACGGTGGAGCTGCCTGGCGCCAAGGTGACGGTGCACCACGTCCCCCTGGACACCAACGCGCTGAAGAAGCTCGAAGGCCCGGTGCCCCCGCGCGACGAGCCGCTGAAGAAACAGGGACCGGACGTCCCTGGCCCCGAGGCGGCGGATGACGCAGGCGAGCCGCTGTCCTGAGTCCCCCAGAGCGCGAGAGCCGAGGAGAGACATTCATGGAGGAGAGTCCCATCACGGACGCGGTGCTCGGGGACCGCGCCCCCGCCCTCCCCCGCCCCCACGCGGTGGATGGGGTGACGCGTGGGCGCGTGGAGCCCCTGCGCGTGGAGGAGCTCCGCGACCTCCCGGCCTTCGACGCACTGGCGGCGGAGTGGAACGCGCTGGTGAAGCGCGTGGACGACCAGGTGTTCTACCGGCACGAGTTCGTGCGCTGTTGGATTGAGAGCTTCGCTCCCGAGGTGACCCTGCGCATCCTCACGGCGAGGAACGCGCTGGGCATGCTGGTGGCGGTGCTGGGGCTCCAGGAGGAGCAGGGCCACCAGTACGGCGTGCCGGTGCGGCGGCTGTCCTCGCTGACGAACAAGCACTCCTGTCGCTTCGACCTGCTGGCGGACGAGCCCCGGCGAGCCGCGGTGGCCTTCCTGTCACACCTGATGGGCGACCCGGGCTGGGGGATGCTCCGGCTGTCGGACGTGCCGGAGGGCGGCGCGGCGTGGGAGCTGCTCCACGCGGCGAGGGGCGCGGGGATGCCATGGGGCGCGTGGCCGAGCGCGCGCTCGCCCTACCTGCTGCTGCCGCCCACGGTCGCGGCGTGGACGAAGGGCCGGAGCAACGCGAAGCCGCTGAGGCGGAGGCGCAGGCGACTGGAGGAGAGGGGCCATGTGGCGGTGGAGCGCGTGTCCGGTCTGGAGGGCTTGGACTCGAAGCTGGAGGAGGCCTTCGCGCTGGAGCAGAGCGGCTGGAAGGCGCGAGAGGGCACGGCCATCGCGCAGGCGAAGCACCGCCAGGACTTCTACACGAGGCTCGCGCGCACGGCGGCGGAGCGCGGCTGGCTGGGGTTGTACTTCCTGCGACTGGATGCACGTCCCATTGCGTTCCAATACGGGCTGGAATACGCCGGCCGCTATCTGGCGATGAAGCCGGGCTACGACGAGACGTTGTCGGAAGTCAGCCCAGGCCACCTCTTGACGGAGAGCCTTGTCCAGGACTGCATCGGGAGGGGCCTGAGCGAGCTGGACCTGCTGGGAGACGACGCTCCCTACAAGCGCGAGTGGACAGAGCACGTGAGACAGCACCACTGGCTGTTCATCTACCGGGACACGTGGATGGGGCAGACGCTGCAACGCTCGAAGTTCCGCTGGGCCCCGGTGGCGAAAAGGATGGTGGGCAGATGGGTCCGACGGCGCTGACGTTCTACCGGGCCGCGAAGCGGCTCCAGGCGCTGCGGGTGCGGAGGCTCGCGAGCGTGGTGGCCGCGGTGGGCGACCGCCTCCACAGCAGCCACGTGGACACGAAGGCGACGCTGCACCCCACGGTGGAGCTGGGCTACGGGGGCATCGGCGTCATCATCGCGCCGGGCGTGGAGATTGGAGAGAACAGCTTCATCTCCCAGAACGTGAGCCTGGAGCCCCTGCCCGGACGCGTCGGCGCCCCCCGCGTGGGCCGCAATGTCTACATCGGCGTGGGAGCCCACGTGCTGGGGCCGGTGACGATTGGAGACGGCGCGAAGATTGGCGCCAACGCGCTGGTGCTGGAGGACGTGGCGCCGGGAGCCACGGTGGCGGGGATCCCGGCGCGCGAGCTCAAGCGGCACGCGCCGCCCACGGGGACTTGAGGCCACCCGCCTTCAGGAGGTTGCCGTCCGCTGGCAATCGCCTAGGGCGTGTCCGCAAATAAATCGAGCGCAGCCGGGTGTTAGAAGGGCATGAGCCGAGGAGAACTGACAGACGCGCAATGGGAGCGGTTGGCCGGACTGCTGCCGCCCCAGAAACCCGCGCGGGGGCGTCCGAACAAGGACCACCGCGAAGTGCTCGACGGAATCCTCTGGGTGTTGCGCACGGGGGCGCCGTGGCGGGACGTGCCTCGGGAGCAGTTCGGCAGTTGGAAGACGCTTAGCAGCCGCTTCTACCGCTGGCAGGAGGCGGGTATCTGGGCGCGGGTGCTGCGGCAGTTGCAGGCCGAAGCGCACGAGGATGAGCACCTGGACTGGACGCTGCACTTCCTGGACGCCAGCGTCATCCGCGCCCACCAGCACGCAGCCGGCGCACGCGGCACGCCGGCAAAAGGGGGGAGGCCGAAGCGCTGGGCCGCAGCCAGGGAGGCTTCTCAACCAAGCTGCATGTCCGGGCGGAGGGCCAGGGCCGGCCGCTCGTCTTCGAGCTGACGGCGGGCCAACGCCATGAGACGCAGGCCTTCGAGGCACTGATGACGGGCGGCAGCGTGCCGCGCGCGCACTCGCCGGGGGCGCCACGTCGCTTGCCCGACGCCCTTGCCGCGGACAAAGGCTACAGCTACCCCAGCCTACGCGCCTGGTGCCGCGAACATGGGGTGCACGCCATCATCCCCACCCGCTCGGACCAGCCCCGGCAGCGGGCCTTCCGGCGCGCGGCCTACCGCAAACGCTGCCGGGTGGAGTGTCTCTTCAATCGCTTGAAGCAGAACCGGCGGGTGGCGACGCGCTACGAGAAGCGCGCCGCCAACTACCTCGCGATGGTCCAAATCGCCTCCATCCGCCTCTGGCTCTGATTTGCGGACACGCCCTAGCCTCGTCCAGATGCGATGCGGATCCCATCGATGGACGGCTGTCGGCCCTCACCTGACCATTGAGCATGAGGTGTCGCCCTTCGAGAGACGGGCGTGGAAGGTCGCGCTGCTCGCGGCGCTCTCCTTCCCCGGCGTTGCCCTCTTCGTGCCCTTCCTCTGGAATAGCCAGGCGGCGTGGACCCTGGCGATACTCCTTGGCGTGTGGGCGGCCCGCCAACTGATGTCCGCATGGAAGGCGCAGCTCAACAAGGAAACACACCTCCTGAAGGTGTGGTCCGGCGTCAGCGTGTTCTTCTCCGCGCGCACGCATCCCCTTGAGTCCTTCACGTCCGTGGCGCTCTCTCCCCCCGGCAAGGCCTCCGTGAGCGGCTCCCGCCAGTGGGGACGCTACGCCGTGGAGTTGAAGTCCCCGACGCGGACCGTGCAGGTGTCTGGCAGCGACGACCGCGAAGAGGCGCTCGCGCTCGCCCAGGCCCTCTCGCGTTTCCTGGGCGTCGAACTGAGTGTGGATGGCGGGCACGCACGCCCCCCGGATGCGCGTCTCGAAGCACCGCCACTGGACGGTGAGCAGGCGTCCCCGTCACTCCCTCCCGGCAGCCGTATCCAGGTCCAACAGCGGGGGCGGGAGCTGGTGTTGCGGCTGCCCGGCTGCGGCTGGAGGCCTCTCTTCATCATGAAGGCAGGCATCGCGCTGGTCATCGCCGTGGGTGGACCTGCCGCAGTCGGCTTCGCCTGGGTGCGCGCGTACAGCCTCCGACAGCTTGCGTCCTGGGAGCCGCTGAGTCTCGTCGGCGTCCTCCTCTTGCTGGGAGGACTCCTCCTGTGGAGTGTCATCCGGGAGGTCACGCTCGGGTGGGCGCTCACCGCCTCTTCGCGAGGGATTGAGTATTCGCGCACCGGGAGCGGGAAGCCGCGAGAGGTCACACGAATCCCGGCGACGCAGATCGAGGACATCGACCTCCGCGAGACGGATGAAAGGGACTTCCAAAAGCTGGCTGTCGTCATCGAGCACAGGAAGGGCTTCGTCTGGATGGGCGCGGGGCTGTCCAGAGAAGAGCTCGAATGGACGGAAACGATGCTGCGCCGGGCCCTCTCGACGCCCAGGTTGCCGCACGACGATGCCGAGGCCCCGGCCTTGAGGCGGGCCTCGACGACGGGCTGAAGCGAGCCTCAGCCGCCCTTGGGCATCTTCAGCGCCATCGCGACCAGCGAGAGGGTGAGGTCCTCGGGCTGGTAGGGCTTGAACGGGTTCAGCGTGGTGCCGGTGGAGTCCAGGTGATCCAGGCCGGACAGGGTCACGGACTTGGAGCCGGGGATGAACGCGTCCTGCGGGAGCACCAGGCCGTCGGACTTCACGCCGTAGCGCTGCTGCATGTACTCCTCCATGAGGAACAGCGGCGACGTGGGGTTCGCGGTGGTGGAGGCCATGCACACGGTGGGGATGCCCGAGGGCATCGGGTGCTTCGCGAGGAACTCCTTGCGCGAGTCGTACGTCAGGTCCTCGCCGGCCTGGATGCTGCCGCCCAGGGCCTCGACGGCGCCGCCCACGCCGTAGCGCACGAGCGGGTTGTCCAGCAGGTCCTGCGCCATGGGCGAGCCGCCGTAAGGCGACTGGATGGTGACCAGGGCGCGCACGTGGTCCTTCAGCTCCGGGTACATCGACAGGGCCGCCGCGGAGTCCAGGCCCCCCTTGCTGTGGCCGATGAGCACCACCTGCTTGCCGTTCTTGGAGGCCTCGAGCACGGCCTGGCGAACGATGGCCGCGTTGTGCTCGACGCCCATGTCCGTGTCGACGGGCACGCGGCCCACCTGAAGGCCCTGCGCCTCGAGCGCGTCGAGGTTCCGGTCGAAGTAGAACTGCTTGGGCGCGGCCTCGGACAACAGGCCGCCCACCGCCAGGAACACGCAGTCCTTGGCCTCGGGGGGCATCACGTTCTGGCCCGCGCGCACGGCCTGGTCGAGCTTCATGAACTCCGCGGTGGAGTCCTTCGCGGGCGGATACGCCTTCTGGATCCAGCCGATCTTGTCGGCCTCGCCCTTGCCGGGCCAGGGGAGGGGAAGGCGAAGGGCATTGGCCTGCGCCAGCGCGTTGCCCTGCGGAGCGCCCGCCGGGGCACCCGACGTGAAGCTGTCCCCCTTCACGATGGCGTTGAAGCCCTGCGCGCCCTTGGCCCGAGCAGGAGCCTCCGGCGTGGTCCGCGTCGTCTGCGTGGACGGGGTGAGGCTGGAAGGACGCGTGACCTGGACCATGAGGGGACCTCGGAAGGGGGAGCCGAGTGGAGCAGCAGGGAGGCTTGCCTACATTGTCGGCAAATGGCGCTGGGAGTTGCGTGCCCGTTCCAAGGCCGTGAGAAGCCAAGACTCAGAGAATGTTACGCAGTGCGACAGACGCCACTCCTCGGCCTGAAGTCGGCCTCCGAGGCGCCGCCGTCAGATCCTGACGGGCAGCGACATCCGCGCCCGCCTCCATCCGCCAGGGCCTTCGCGCAGGGCTGTCACACCACGGCGTTCAGCACGGCCCTCACCGCTCCGCCGAAGCGAGTGGCCCCCCCGCCCTTGGAGCGCACGCCGGGTTCCCGAGCAGGCATCCACGCTGGGCTCCAATGCACCTGGCACGAGCGGAACTCCGCGCTCCCGACCGCTCCCCTGCCCCCCATCGTCAGCCCTGCCCACATGCCCCGTCCGCCGGGGATGACCCGTCCAGGAACTGCTGCGCCCGCCCCTCTTGTGGCATATACCCACACCATGCCTTCCGCCCTCACCGCCTCCCAGATTCGCGAGGCGTTCCTCCAGTTCTTCGAGGAGCGCGCCCACCGCCGCGTGGCCTCCTCCTCACTGGTGCCCGTTGGCGACCAGACCCTGCTGTTCACCAACGCCGGCATGGTCCAGTTCAAGGACGTCTTCACCGGCCGTGAGCAGCGCGACTACCGCCGCGCCACCTCCTCGCAGAAGTGCGTTCGCGCCGGCGGCAAGCACAACGACCTCGACAACGTGGGCTACACCGCTCGCCACCACACGTTCTTCGAGATGCTCGGCAACTTCTCCTTCGGCGACTACTTCAAGGCCGACGCCATCGCGTTCGCCTGGGAGTTCGTGACGAAGCGGCTCGGCCTGGCCGTCGACCGGCTCGCGGTCACCGTGTTCAACGGCGAGAACAACATCCCCTGGGACGAGGAGGCCTTCGAGCTGTGGGCGAAGCAGGGCGTGGCTCGCGACCGCATCCTGAAGCTCGGCTACAAGGACAACTTCTGGGCCATGGGCGACACCGGCCCGTGCGGTCCCTGCTCGGAGATCCACTACCACCAGGGCGACGACATCCCCTGCGTGGAAGAGGCCGCGGGCAGGAAGTGCCAGGGCGTCGCGTGTGATTGCGACCGGTGGCTCGAGATCTGGAACCTCGTGTTCATGCAGTTCGAGCGCAAGGAGAAGGACGCCCCCCTCATCCCGCTGCCCAAGCCGTCCATCGACACCGGCGCCGGCCTGGAGCGCATCGCGTCCGTCGTCCAGGGCAAGCGCTCCAACTACGACACCGACCTCTTCCAGGACATCCTCGCCACCGTCAGCCAGCTGTGCGGCAAGCCGTACACGCAGGAGTCCGGTGCTTCGCAGCGCGTCGTCGCGGACCACGCGCGCGCCACCGCGTTCCTCGTGGCCGACGGCGTCCAGCCCTCCAACGTGGCGCGCGGCTACGTCCTGCGCCGCATCATGCGCCGGGCCATCCGCCACGGTGACCAGCAACTGGGCATCAAGGAGCCCTTCTTCTTCAAGGTCGTGGACCGCGTCATCGAGCTCATGGGCGACGCCTACCCCGAGCTGCGCGACGGCCGCACCTTCATCCTCGAAGTGGCCAGGCATGAGGAAGAGGGCTTCCGCCGCACGCTCGACCGCGGCCTCAAGCTGATGGACGAGGAGCTGGCCAAGCTCCAGGCCTCCGGCGGCAAGATCCTCTCCGGCGACGTCGTCTTCCTGCTGCACGGCACCTACGGCTTCCCGTGGGACCTCACGCAGATCATCGCGCGCGAGCGCGGCTACGACGTGGACCTGGAGGGCTTCAACAAGCTCAAGCAGGCGGAGGCCGACGAGCAGGAGGACTTCGTCAAGGACCAGAAGTCCACCAAGGACATCTTCCAGGGCGTCCTGTCGCGCACCGCGCCCACCCAGTTCCTGGGCTACGACGGCGAAGGCCACGAGGGCGAAGGCAGCGTCATCGCGCTGGTGCAGGACGGCGTGGAGGTGCCGCAGGTCTCCGCGGGCACCACGGCGGAGGTCGTGCTGGACCGCACGCCCTTCTACGGCGAGTCCGGCGGCCAGCTGGGCGACACGGGCCGCATCGTCGCGCACGGCGGCAAGACCGTGGTGCAGGTGAAGGACGCGCAGCGCCCGGTGCAGGGGCTCATCGTCCACAGCGTGGAGGTGAAGGAAGGCACGCTGAAGGTCGGCGACATGGTGCAGACGTCCGTGGACGTGGAGCGCCGCAAGGCCATCCGCGCGAACCACTCGGCCACGCACCTGCTGCACAAGGCGCTCAAGCGCGTGCTCGGCGAGCACGTGAAGCAGGCGGGCTCCGTCGTCGCGCCGGACTTCCTGCGCTTCGACTTCTCGCACTTCTCCCCCGCCACCCAGGAGCAGTTGGAGCAGGTGGAGGACCTGGTCAACACGTGGGTGCGCGACAACGCGGACGCGCTGACGCGCGTCATGAACCTGGACGACGCGAAGAAGTCCGGCGCCGTGGCCATGTTCGGTGAGAAGTACGGCGAGACGGTGCGCGTCGTCACCGTGCACCCGGAGTCCACGGAGCTCTGCGGCGGCACGCACGTGAAGCGCAGCGGTGACATCGGCCTGTTCAAGATCACCAGCGAGAGCGGCGTCGCGTCCGGCGTGCGCCGCATCGTGGCGGTGACGGGCGTGGGCGCGCTCCAGTTCGTGCGCGAGCAGGAGCACGAGCTCAAGAAGGTCGCGGCGCTCCTGCGCACGAACCCGAAGGAGGTCGCCGTCCGCGTCGAGGCCACCCAGAAGCGCGTGAAGGAGCTGGAGCGCAAGGTGGAGGAGGTCGCGGTGAAGGCCCAGACGGCCTCGCAGAAGGACCTCCTGGACCAGGCGCGCGAGGTCAACGGCATGAAGGTGCTGGCCACGCGCGTGGACCCCGCGGACGACAAGGTGTTCCGCGGCATGGCGGATCAGCTGCGCGACCGCATCGGCTCGGGCGTCATCGCCATTGGCGGTGAGAAGGACGGCCGCGCGGTCATCCTGGTGGCGGCCACCAAGGACGTCGTCGCCAAGGGCATCAGCGCGGGCAACCTGGTGCGCGAGATGGCCAAGGAAGTGGGCGGCAAGGGCGGCGGCAAGCCGGACATGGCGCAGGCCGGTGGCCCGGAAGCGGACAAGCTGCCCGTGGCGCTTGAGAAGCTCTACGAGTTGGTGAAGGGCGCGAGCCCGGCGTGAGTCCTCGCGCCCCCTCCCGCTCCCTGGCGCTCCTGACGGCGGCCCTCCTCCTGGGAGGCTGCACGAAGGAGACCTCCACGCCCGAAGGCGGACCGGAGGCCGACGCGCGCACGCTCGAGAAGCTGCGCGCGGAGGCGGACCGGGTGAGGCAGGGCGGCGCGCCGGCCATGCGTCCGGTGCCGCCGCCTCGGGAGCCGGAGGAGTCGAAGCTGGCGGGCCTGGCCGCGAGCATGGGCGACACCGGCCCGCGCAAGCTGCGGCTGCCCGAGCGCAACGACACCGTGCACGTGGACACGGTGGCGATGAAGGTGACGGGGCTGGAGGCGTCGCACTCGGTGAAGGGCGCCTCCGGCAAGATGGGGCTGGGGCTCACCACGGAGGACCTGTTCCTGCGCGTGGAGCTGATCACCCAGAACGTGGGCGGGATGCCCGCGCCGCTGACGCTGGATGGCGCGAGGCTGACGGACGCGAAGGGGCAGACGTATCCGCTGGCGCGCGACGCGCAGGCGGTGGCCGGCACCAGGCCCCTGCCCACCACGTGGGCGCCTGAACAGCGCACGGAGGTGGTGCTGTTCTTCGAGGTGCCGCCGGACGCCGTACAAGACGATGGGCTGGCGCTCGTGGTGCGGGGCTCCGGCGGGGACGTGCGGATCCCCTTGCGATGACCGGGCCGGCCCCCAAGCTCCTCCCCCTGCGCATCCGCCTGCCGTACGCGGGCGAGGAGGAGTTCATCGAGCGGTATGGCTCGAACGTGGGGCGCGGCGGGGTGTTCGTGGCCACGCGCGCGCCCAAGCCCGAGGGCACGGGCCTCGCGTTCGAGTTCGTCCTCACGGACGGCACGCGCCTGCTGCGCGGTGAAGGCGTGGTGCTGAAGACGCAGCCGGACGCGGGGCGCACCGGGATGACGGTGCGGTTCACCAAGCTGGATGCCGCGAGCAAGGCGCTCATCGACCGCATCGTCGCGCGGCGGAGCGGGCCGGAGGCGGCGGTGGCATCGCCTGCCGCGCCCAGGGCGGCGGGCACGCCGCTGCCGCCGGGGCTGGTGCGACGGACGCCGACCGTGAAGCCGGCACAGCCTGCCGCACGCGTGAGGGCGGAGACGGCTCCGGCACCGCCGCAGCCTCCTGCGAAGGTTTCCCTCGATGAGCCGCGAACGCGTGCCGCGACGCCGAAGGCGTCCATGACGTCGCCGGCCGTGCAGGCGCCCATCGCGGTCGCGCCTCCGCCCGACCTGGCTGAGCCCGACGAGCCGGTGTCGCTCTTCCCGGACCACGCGGCCGATGAGGAGGAAGCGCTCGCGCCGCTTCCGGAGGTGGGCTTTTCGCAGAGCCCCCGGAAGCGTCCGGCGAGCACCGATGTGCAGCGGGCGACCCAGGAGATGTTCACGGTCCAGCCGACGACGCCTGCATCCAGCGGCGCCCCGGCAGAGGAACGGATGCCCACGGCATCCGGCACCTTCCCGCCGGTGATGGCGCCCCCGGTCGAGGCGGGGTGGACGTCTGGGCCACCCGTGGTTCCGACGCCGGGGGATGCGGGTGAGTTGGGGACAGGCGCGCTGCCTGCTTCGGTGACGCCCGAAGAAGGCCGTGCGGAAACGTCTCCCTGGGAGTCGACGTCCACGGATACCGCGAACGCGGCATCGGAGCCGGGCAGCGAGGCATGGACCACGGACCGGCCGGAAGCGGACACCACGGAGGCGACTGCCAGCAACGCGAGTGCCTCATCGGATGCGTTCAGCGACACCTGGACATCAGGCCAGGAGGGAGAGACCTCCACGGAGAGGAGTGCCAGCAACGCGAACGCCGCAACGGAGCCGTTCAGCGATATCGGGACTTCGGATCAGACGGACGAGGCTGCCTGGAGTTCGACGTCGTCCGTTGAGTCAGACGAACCGAAGAGCTCGTTCTCCGATGCCGAAGCCTCCGCCTGGGAATCAGCTCCGGGCACGACGGACGCGCCCACCGCGGAGGACGGTCGCACGGAAGCTGCTTCCTGGGAGCAGGCCCCCACGGATGCGCATGCCACCGCGTCGGATTCGGCGGAGACAGGAGCGTCGTCCGCATCGGACGGTGATGCGGCAGCCGCTACGCACTTCACTCCCTCGTCAGTGGAGGCGTTTGATCCAAACGCCGTGCTTGGAGCAGCGCACGCTCCCGGGCAGGCCGAATGGCCCTCCGAATCCGTCACGCAACCAGCGGATGACACAGCCTCCGGGACTGAGTTCGCGGCCACGACAGGTGAGACGGAGCCTGTCCGCGCTGAAGCAGCAGCCGTATCCGCCGAGACGCAGCCGGACTCCGACCCGCCCCCCGACTTCGACGTCGACCTCAGCATGGAGCCGGATGAGGCACCCGCTCCCACGGAGAGAGCGCCGTCGTTCGCTCCGGACGCCCATGCGACGGATGCGACGCCCTCTCCGGAAGGAGACACCGCCTGGGCCGTGTCGGACTCCGACGTGGAGGGTGTTGCTCCCGAAGCTGTGCCCCCGCTGGAGACGGACTTCACGGCGTCTCCAGCCTTCGGTGTCACCGAAGGCCCGACAGACGCGACGCCTTCCGAGGATGGGCATCGCGCATGGGCCGTGTCGGACGCCAACGCGGATGGAGCCGCTACCGAAGCAGCGCTGCCTCCGGCACCCCATGCCACCGAGGGCTCGCCAGAAGCGAGCCACACCTGGGCGGTCTCCGACTCCGACGTGGTGGAGGTCGGTACCGAAGCAGCGCTCCCGCAGTCGGAACGCTTCGCGGAGCCTCCGGCCTTCGATGTTGCCAAGGACTCCACCGGCGAGACGCTCCCTGCGGAAGCGCACAATGCTTGGGCGGAGCCGGACTCCGAGGCTGCGGGAGTCGATCCCCAAGCAGCGCTCCCGCTAGCCGAGGGCTCCACCGGCGAGACGCCCCCTACGGAAGCCCACAACGCATGGGTGGAGCCAGACTCCGAAACCGAGGGGGTCGATGCCCAAGCAGGGCCCCCTCCAGCGGAGCACATCACGGCTGCGCTGGACACCGACTCCCCCCAGGGCTCAACCGAGGAGGCTCCTCCTCCCGCGGAAACCTCCAGGGCAGCCACGGACTCTGACTCCGCGGAAGACATCGCCGAGGCAACGGCACAACCGCCGGAGTTTCGTTCAGCGGATGCCTCGGCGCCCGACGCTGTGGATGGGGACGCGAAGGAACATCCTCCCCTGCCCGATCCAACCTCGACGCTGAATCAGCGGGAGGCCGACCACCTTCGAGCGTGGGGGATTGAGCCGAGCTCTCCTCCGCACGCATTCAGCACGGATTCTTCGGAGGACGTGGATCCGTTCAGCGCGGCGCTTGAACAGACTGCCGAAGGCACGGAGCCGGCAGCGCACGAGGACGCCTCGCCTCCGCGCACCGAAGAGCCCTTGCGAGAGCCGAGCACAGAGCCCGTGCTCGATACGCCCGCCATCGTGGCGTCGGCGGATGCCCACACGACGCCCTCGGTGCCTGACGCTGTTTCCGGGACTCCGCGGGATGAGGAGGAGGACGCGTCGACAGTCGTCGTGGTCGAACTGCCCGAGGAGGACGCGTGGACGGCGCTCGTCGGAACTTCTGCTCCTCCATCCGACGCCACGACTTCTTCCAAAGCGGAACCGCCGAACCCGTTCGCAACGGATGCCGTGGCTACGGGCGACGCCTCGTCTGAATCCGAGCCGGAGCCGGCCCAAGCGTCAGGGCATGACGATGCACTGGCGTCGACTCTGGACGCAGAGGCTGCTGCCACTCCCGCACCCACGGATACAGCCGCGACCGAAGCGGGCACGTCCGTCACGAGCACCGCATCCACGTCGAATGCGGCAACCCTCCAGGAGGCTTCGTCCTCACCTGCTATCTCCTCAGCGGACACGGCGACTGCGCTCGTCCCTGCTTCCGACGCGCCTTCCTCCACCGAGGAAGCTCCAGGCTCGACCCAGCGCGAGGGTGAAGCGGCATCCCAGGGGACGTCGCCGGTCCATGTGTCGGTCGGCGTCTCCGTCCCGCCGCTCACCGCACAGTCATCGCTTCAGGCCGACGTCGCGGCGCAGGCTCCGCTCCCCCCTGATGCGACAGCGCCAATCCGCCCTGCTTCGGAGCAACTGCCCTCGCAAGCATCGGACACGCCGGAGGCCTCCCGCCCCCCCGAGGCCGCGGCTCCGACCCACGCGGCTTCCGAGCAACTACCCCCGCAGGCACCCGACGCGATGGCAACCTCGCTCGGCAGCGAGGCTGCGGCTCCGACCCACGCGGCTTCCGCGCAACTGCCCTCGCAAGCATCGGACACGCCGGAGTCCTTCCGTCCCCACGAGGCCACGGCTCCGACCCGCGCGGCTTCCGAGCAACTGTCCCCACAGGCATCCGACGCGATGACGGCCTCGCTCGGCAGCGAGGCGGTGGCTCCGACCCGCGCGGCTTCGGCCCCACCGCCCTCGCAAGCATCCGACGCGATGACGGCCTCGCTCGGCAGCGAGGCGGTGGCTCCGACCCGCGCGGCTTCGGCCCCACCGCCCTCGCAAGCATCCGACGCGCCGGCGGCCTCGCTCGGCAGCGAGGCCGAGGCTCCAACCCAAGCAGCTTCGGCGCAACCGCCCTCGCAGGCCTCTGTCACGACAGAGGACTCCCACCACCACGAGACCGCGCCTTCGCAAGCATCCACCGTGGCGGGCTCCCCGCCCCACGAGGCCTCGACACAAACCACGCCGCAGCCACCGCGCGCCGACGAAGCCGCCCCACCGCCGTCCGCTGACGCGCAGGGCAGCGCCGCCACCGCGCGCAGCCGCCGCCGCACGCTGTTCGACCTGACTCCCGCCGTGCCCGCCACGACGCCCGCGGCGGCGGAGGTCGTGCTCGGCATCGACGTGGGCACCTCGCACGCTCGCGTCGCCGCGTTCATCGACGGCGTCGCCACGCCCATCCCCATTCCCGGCACCGACGGCCCGGGTCTTCCCTCCGTCATCGCGGTGAACAGCTCCGGCGAGTTCCTCGTCGGCGCCGCCGCCCTCGTCGAAGCCGCTCGAGCCCCCCGCCGCGCCGCGCTCGGCCTCAAGCGCCTGCTCGGCGTGCGCGCCCGCTCCCCCAACCTGCGCTGGCTCTCCCCGCAGCTCGCCTTCCCCATCGCCACCGACCTCCATGGCGACGCGGGCGTGGAGCTCGATGGCCGCCTCATCTCCCCCACCCTCCTCACCGCCATGCTGCTGCGCGAGCTGCACCAGGCGGCCACCACACACCTGGGCCGCAAGGTGACGCGCGCCGTCCTCTGCGCGCCCTCGCACTTCACCGAACGCCAGCGCGCCGCCCTGCGCGAAGCCGCCACCATGGCCGGCCTGGAGGTGCCCCGCGTGCTCACCAACAGCGCCGCCGCGGCGCTCGCGTACGCGCACGGCCGGGGCCTCGCGCGCAAGCGCGTCCTCGTCGTGGACCTGGGCGGCGGCGGCCTGGAGGTCTGCGTCGTGCAGGTCACCGGCGATGACCTGGAGGTCGTCACCACCGGCGGCGACCCCACCCTCGGCGGCATGGACTTCGACGGCCGCATCGCCGAGGCGCTCGCCAGCGACCTCTCCGAACAGGGCCACCCCCGCCCCGAGCACCTGCTCGACTGGGGCCCCCTGCGCACCCTCGCCGAGTCCACCAAGGAGTCCCTCTCCAGCCGGACCACCGTGGACGTCACCCTGCCCACGGGCCCCGGCCCCACGCTCGACCGCGAGCGCGTGGAGGCCCTCACCGCCGACCTCGCCCAGCGCGTCGTCTCCGTCACCCGTGAGGTGCTGGAGTCCAACGCCCTCTCCCCCCAGGGCCTGGACGCCGTGCTCCTCGTGGGCGGCCAGTCCCGCGCGCCGCTCGTGCGCCGCCGCCTGGAGGAGAGCCTGGGCGTCCCCGTGCGCGACGACGACCTGGATGCCCGCACCGCCGTGGTGCGCGGCGCCGCGCTGCTCGGCCACGCGCTCCTGCTGTCGGAGACCGGCAAGCCCGCCGCCAGCGTCTCGGAGGTCCTCACCGCGCCCATCGGCGTCGCCGAGGACGCCGGCTCCTTCCGCCGCGTGCTGGAGCGCAACACGCGCCTGCCCACCGCGAAGACGCTCGTCATCCCCACCACCGCCCCCGGTCCGCTCGCGCTCGCCTTCTTCCAGGGCACCGCCACCACCGCCACGGAGAACGAGTGGCTCGGTGCCCTCACCCTCACCGTGGAGCGCCCCGGCGAGGTGGAGGTGCACCTGGAGCTGTCCGCCGACGGCACCCTCGCCTTCAGCGCCACCCTGCCCGGCGCGAAGCGGCAGCCCGTGGCGCTCGCGACGGAGGACCTGGACGACGCCTCCCGCGACGCCCTCATCGCCCGCTCGCCCTTCCACGCCGAGCCGGAAGCCCGGCCGGGCGGCCTGCTTTCCGGGTTGAAGAAGCTCTTCGGACGGCGCTGAGGCCCTCGGCCTCCTGGCTCCGCTCCCCGGGCAGGTGCGCCGTCCGGCTCCGCAATCCCAGCTTCCATTCCAGGTCCCACACTTCAAGCAGGAGGAACCCGGACATGCGGAAGACTTCGATGGTGACTGGACTGGCGGTGGCCGGCGTCTGCGTGGCCGGCTCCGCGCTCGCGGCGGACGCGACGGAGGTCTCGCGCAAGCTCAGCTTCAGCGAAGAGGACGTCCAGGCCGGCCTGGACGTGGGCGTGGGCCTGGGCGGCTACACCGGCAAGCTGGGCAATGAGACGGGCGTGGGCGCGCTGTTCAACATCACCGCCAACGCCCAGCCCTGGAAGTACATCGGCGTGGAGGCCGGCTATGAAGGCCAGAACATCCCCATCGATGACGCCCGCGTGCTCGGCGGCAACAACATCTGGCGCAACAACGGCACGCTGCTGGGCAAGCTGGGCCCCGTCATCGACCGCAAGTGGCACCCCTTCGTGGGCGCGGGCTTCGGCCTGAGCTACCTGCACGCGTCCTCGGGCTCCCGGGACGTCTACAACAACGACTGGCAGACGGAGGTGCCCGTGGCCGCGGGCATCGAGTACCGCCTGGGCCACCTGGCCGCCGGCGTGCGCGCCACCTACCGCTTCGTCGGTGGCGAGGAGCTGGCCACCATCCCCGGCACCAACGACGACGCCAAGGGCAGCCTCTTCAACGGCAACCTCACCCTCGGCGGCCGCTTCTAGGCTGGCCTCGCGTCCGCGGGAGGTGACGCCCCCGCGGACGCGCCACGGCCTCACAGCTCGAAGCGCGTCATCAGCACCTCCGGACGCGGATCCTCCGTCCACGCGTCCAGCACCGCCTGCGCGGGCGACCGGCCCGAGGCCGCCACCGCCTCCAGCGGCGCGAGCAGCGGCGCGTCCTCCGCGTCCAACCGCTGGAGCCCCCGCTTCGCGATGGCCACCATCTCCCCGGCCAGCCGGTGCAGCTCGCGAGCCCCCAGCTTCCCGGCCAGGCCCTCGCGGCGCGCGGTGTCGTGGAACGCCAGGTGCTCCGTGAAGGTGAGCCGGGGCAGGAGCAGCTCCGCCTCCCCCAGCGCCTGCGCGTCGTAGAGGATGCCGCGCCAGAGCGCGCCCAGGGCGCCCGTCATCGCCGCGCTGGCGCTGTCCGCGCCGCGCACCTCCAGCACCTTCTTCAGCCGCACCTCCGGGAAGAGCGTGGACAGGTGGTCCGTCCAGTCCCCCATGTCCGGCGGCTCGCCCTCGTAGCCCTCCTTCAGGAGCTGGCGGAAGCTGAGCTTCGGGTGGCGGTACTCGCCGTCGCGGCGCAGGAACAGGAGCGGCGCGTCCAGCGCCCAGTCCACATACGCCTGATAGGAGAACGACCCGTCGAACCACGCCGGCAGGTAGCCGCAGCGCGTGGGGTCCACCTCTTCCCAGACGCGGCTGCGGAAGGACATGTAGCCGGCCGGCCGGCCCTCCAGGAGCGGGCTGTTGGCGTACAGCGCCACCAGCAGCGGCGTCAGGCGCGCCACCACCACCGTCTTGCGCACGCAGTCCGCCTCGTCCGCCCAGTCCAGCGACACCTGCCCGGTGGACGTCATCAGCATCATGTTCAGCGCCAGCCGGCCGCGCTCCGGCAGCGTGCGGCGCATCACCTGGTAGCGCGTCTTGGGCATCCACGGCATGTCGCCCGTCGTGCCCACCGGCCGGTAGCCCAGCGCCACCAGCCGCAGGCCCAGGCCGGACGCCGCCGCCTTCGTCTCCTCCAGGTGCGCCAGGTTCTCCTGGTGCGCCTCGCGCGCCGTGCGGAACGGGCTGCCGGACAGCTCGAACTGCCCGCCCGGCTCCAGGGAGATGGCCGCCATGCCCCGCTGCAACGCGATGACCGGCGACTGGGGCGTCTCCCGGAAGGGCTCGTAGCCGCCCGGCGCGATGCGCTCCAGGAGGGCTCCCACCCCGTTCGGTCCCTCGTAGGGCACGGGTTGGGCGGACCCCACGGGATAGATGAACTTCTCGTGCTCCAGCCCGAGCAGGTGCTCGGTCCGGGGCTTCTCCGCCTTGCGAAGCTCTTCCACCAGGGGGGCGGCGGAAGTGAGTGGCTCGGAGGCCACGCGCTTGAGGTCGAGGGACATGAGGGCGCCCTATATAACGGGGCCCGCTGGCCTTGCCCTCATTTGAGCACCCTGCCCCCATGCGTCCTGCATCCCCCGTCCCCGCCCTGGCCCCCCAGCCCCGTCTGTCGGATTTCTTCCAGGGCGTGGGGGTGCTCGGCCGCGCCTTCGGGCTCATCTTCCGCTCGCGCCCCCTCCTCCTGCTGTCCAGCCTGTGCGCGGTCCTCACCGCCATCACCCTGGTGGGCCTGGCCGTCCTCCTCTACCGCTACGCCCCCGGCCTCCTGGAGTCCGTGTGGCCCCGGCCCGCCTCCTGGTACGGCCGCGCCGGCTGGATGCTCGCGCTCGTCCTGGGCGCGCTGGTCGCCTGGGTCGTGGGCGCCAACGTGGTGCCCCCATTGCTGCTCACCCCGCTCCAGGATCCGCTGTCGGAGGCCACCGAGGCCGCGTGTGCCCACGCGGACGCCGTGCGCTCCCCCGCCTCCTTCCTGCGCGGGATGACGACAGGGCTGTTGCACACGCTCGCCCGCATGGCGCTGCTCCTGCTGGGGCTGGCGGTCCTCCTCCCGCTGAACCTGGTGCCGGGCGCGGGCAGCGTCGCGTTCACCGTGCTGGCCAGCCTGTGGACCATGCTCTGGATGGCGGCGGAGCACCTGGCCACGCCCATGACGCGCCACCTGTACCCCTTCGCCGAGGTGCGCCGCATGCTGCGCGAGCGCCGGGCCCTCTGCCTGGGCTTCGGCGCGGGCGTCTACCTGCTCCTGTGGGTGCCCATCCTCAACACCTTCTTCCTCCCGGTGGCCATCGTCGGCGGTACCCTCCTCTACCGCGCCCTGCGGGAGGCCGGGGACCTGGCCCCGCCGCCGGACGCGGGAGGCCTCCCGGGCCCCCTGCCCGCCAGCAGGGCCTGACGCGAAATAAAGGGGGACGCCGGGTGTCCGTACCTCCAGGCCCACCGGGAACGCATTGCCTGCGGCAGACGTTCTCGGTCGCTAGTGACAAGGCCACGCCTTGAAGCACCTGGAAGCCGTGATTAGGCTTGCCCGGCCGCTGCCTGGTCCCTTGGCTCACGTCGAACCGTTCGGATTCACAAGGCTTTTCACGCATCACCGGGGGCGCCTCTCGCGCCCCAGCTGGGATGAACCGCATGCCGCGTATCTTCCGCCGCATCACCGCCGTCGCCGTTCTGTTGGGGGCCTGGGCATTCGCAGGCAGTGACCGAGCGCCCCTCCCGCTCACCGTGGGAGCGGCGGAGGCGGGGCAGGACTCCTGGGACGGCGCGCTGCCGTCCTCCGGCAAGGGCGAGAAGGCCCCTCACGACCTCAACAGCCTCCGCGTCCTCACGAAGGTCATCCTCTACGTGAAGGAGAACTACGTCGACCCCAAGCGGGTGAAGCCCAAGGAGATGATGATCGCCTCCCTGGAGTACGTGGAGAAGAGCGTCCCGGACGTGCTCGTGGACGGCAACCCGGAGACGGGCAAGCTCAACGTCAACGTCAACGGCAAGCAGAAGGAGTTCGACATCTCCCACGTGGACTCCCTGTGGAAGATGTCCTTCGCGCTGAAGGACGTGTTCGACTTCCTGTCCAAGAACATGCGGCCCATCGAGGAGACGCGCGACATCGAGTACGCCGCCGTCAACGGCATGCTCTCCACGCTGGATCCGCACTCGGTGCTGCTGCGCCCGGAGCTGTACCGGGAGATGAAGCTGTCCACCAAGGGTGAGTTCGGCGGCCTGGGCTTCGTCATCCAGATGAAGGAGGGCAACCTCACCGTGGTGAAGGTGCTGCCCAAGACGCCCGCGGCGCGCGCCGGCATCCAGAAGGACGACCGCATCAAGAAGATCGGCGAGGAGTCCACCGTCAACATGGACCTCAACGAGGCCGTGTCCAAGCTGCGCGGCCCGGTGGACAGCCGCATCACCATCACCGTGGAGCGCGACGGCTGGGACAAGCCCCGCAACATGACGGTGGCGCGCGCCATGATTTCGATTGAGTCCGTGCAGCACAAGCTGCTCGCGGGCGGCGTGGGCTACGTGCGCCTGAAGAACTTCCAGGGCAACACCACGCGCGACCTGGAGGCGGCGCTGGCGGACATCCGCAAGCAGGCGGACGCCAAGGGCGGCTTCAAGGGCCTGGTGCTGGACCTGCGCGGCAACCCGGGCGGCCTGCTGGAGCAGGCCATCCAGGTGTCGGACACGTTCCTGTCCAAGGGCACCATCGTCGCGACGGTGGGCTTCAGCGACAAGCTGCGCGAGGAGAAGCGCGCGCGCCCCACGGAGGGCGAGGAGTCCTACCCCATCGCGGTGCTGGTGAACGCGGGCAGCGCCTCCGCGTCTGAGATCGTGGCGGGCGCGCTCAAGAACCTGGACCGCGCGGTCATCATCGGGCGCCAGACCTTCGGCAAGGGCAGCGTGCAGGTGCTCTACGACTTCCCGGACGACAGCGCGCTCAAGCTGACCATCGCCAAGTACCTCACCCCGGGCGACGTCTCCATCCAGGAGGTGGGCATCGTGCCGGACATCCAGCTGGTGCCCACGCGCGTCACCGCGGACCGGGTGGACGTGTTCGCGCCGCGCAAGTCCATGGGCGAGGCGGACCTGGATCAGCACTTCGGCAACCCGGAGTCCACCACCGTCGCCAAGAAGCGCGAGGAGGTGCTGGACCGCGAGAAGCCGGGCACCAGCCTCAAGTACCTGAAGGTGGACGAGAAGGCCGTCCAGGCCGCCGCCAAGAAGGACGAGCCCAAGGAGAAGGTCGCCGCCAAGCCGGGCGCCGCCGCCAAGGACAAGAAGGAGCACGGCCAGAATGATCCGCTGCTGGACGTGGACGTGGCCGGCCAGGGCGAGGACCTGGACGACCAGCTGGACGCGGAGTCCCAGGAGGAGATCAAGGAGGACTTCGAGGTCCAGTTCGCCCGCGACTTCGTCCTGAAGGTGCCGGCGGTGAAGCGCTCCGAGCAGATCGCCAAGGGCAAGCAGTTCGTGGAGCAGAAGCGCAGCGAGGAGGAGCAGCGCATCAACAACGCCATCGCCGCGCTCGGCCTGGACTGGAGCCCCGGCCCCACGCCCAGGAACGTGCAGCTGGACGCCAGCTTCTCCCCGGGCCCCGACGCGAAGATCGCCGCCGGCGAGCAGATGGACATGGTCATCAACGTGGAGAACAAGGGCACCGAGCCCCTCAAGCGCGTGCGCGGCTGGACGGAGAGCGACAACGCGTTCCTCGACCGCCGCGAGTTCCTCTTCGGCGCCCTGGCCCCCGGCGAGAAGAAGTCCTGGAAGGTGCAGGTGCGCCTGCCCAAGGACCTCACCAGCCGCCGCGACGACGTGAAGGTGAAGCTGTTCGACGACAACGGCGCGCTGCGCGACACGCTCGTGTCGGAGCTGTCCTTCGTGGAGCTGCCCCGCCCCACGTTCGCCTTCAACTGGCAGGTGGTGGATGACTGCGCCGAGTGCAACGGCGACGGCGTCGTGCAGCGCGGCGAGGACGTCACGGTGGTGATGGACGTCACCAACACGGGCGTGGGCCCGGCGCTGGACTCGTTCGCGCAGATCAAGAACGGCGGCGACGCGAACATCTTCATCGAGAAGGGCCGCTTCAAGCTGGGCGAGCTGAAGCCCGGGGAGACCAAGACGGCGCGCTTCCAGGTGTCCCTGAAGAAGGGCTACAAGGGCGACACCTTCCCGCTGAAGCTGGCCATCCTCGACGAGCCCCTGGAGGAGTTCGTCCTGGAGAAGCTCCAGCTGCCCGTGAAGGACGGCCCGGTGGCCCCGCTGGAGGCGAAGAAGGGCCTGGTGAAGCTCAACGACAAGGCGGAGCTGTTCGCCGCCCCCACCGCGGACGCCCGTCCGGTGGCGAAGCTGCCGCAGGGCGCGACGCTGGCCCTGGAGGCCACCACCAGGGGCTACTACAAGGTCGCGCTGGACAAGGACCGCTTCGCCTTCGTGCGCACGCAGGACGCGAAGGAAGTGAAGTCCGGCAAGGCCGCGGCGCCCAAGACGGTGGCCTACGCCACCACGCACCAGCCGCCGGACATCAAGCTGGACGTGGATCCGTCCCACGGCGGCGTGGTGGTGAACGGCGACAAGTTCACCCTCTCCGGCGTGGTGAAGGACCCCAACGGCCTGCTGGACGTCTACGTGCTGGTCAACGACCAGAAGGTCTACTTCAAGGCCGTGGACCCCAAGGGCGGCGAGCCCAACACGCTGAAGTTCACCTCGGACTTCGCGCTCAAGGAGGGCAACAACAACGTGCTGGTGGTGGCCCGCGAGAGCTCCGAGTTCGCCAGCCGCCGCACGCTGGTCATCCGCCGCCGCCCGGCGGAGGTGGCGCAGAAGGTGACGACGCCCGCCACCGCGGCCACCCCGACGCTGAAGCCGCGCTAGCAGCGGTCCTCCGGGTCACGCGCCCGGAGCGCCTGACCCACGGGCGGCTCGCTTCCAGCGGACGCTCCCCTCGCGCGAGGGGGCGTTTCCCTGGAGGAGGGCCGCCCGTTTTGTTGACGCTTCACCGAGGGCCGATTTAGGGTCCGCCGGAGGTGGGCGCCCGCTTGGCCGGCATGCGTCCCGGAGGCGTGATTCCCCCATGCGGACGTTCAGTCGATGGCTGGTGCTCGCGACGGCGCTGTCCGGGGCCGCGGCCCATGCGGACGACAACGACCTGGTCCTTTCCCGCTTCGGCGTCCAGCGCCGGGGCGTCACCTCGGTCATCACCGACGCGCAGTTCGCCGAGGCCAGCGCGGACTTCCGCGCCTTCGCGCGCACGTTCGGCGCGGTGATGACGTCCGCGAACCTGATGCCGCCGCGCACCACGGGCCACTCGGGCTTCGCGTTCAACGCGGAGCTGTCCGTGGTGTCGCTGCCGTCCTCGGAGGACGTGGCGCTGCCCACGGAGAAGGAGCAGCCGGGCTCCGTGCTGGTGCCGTCCCTGCACGTGCGCAAGGGCCTGCCCTTCTCGCTGGAGCTGGGCGGGCGCGTGGGCTGGATCGAGAAGAGCGGCATGGTGACGGCCACCGGCGAGCTGAAGTGGGCCGTCAACGAGGGCTTCACCTACCTGCCGGACGTGGGCGCGCGCCTGCACGTGACCAAGCTGTTCGGCGCGCACAACCTGGACCTGACCACCACGGGCCTGGACATCGGCGTGGGCAAGCAGTTCCCCCTGGGCGGCATGGTGACGCTGACGCCCTACGGCGGCCTGGACCTCAACTTCGTCAGCGCCACCACGCGCACGCTGGACTTCGACCCGGGCCGCACCCAGACGGACTCGGGGGGCAACGACTCGCGCGACGCGCTGACCAACGCCGCGCCGTATTCGAAGGTGAAGGGGGGCGACAACCTCACCCCTCGCTTCTACGCGGGCGCGCGCTTCGTTGGCGGCGTGCTCCAGCTGGGCGCGGAGCTCTCGCTCACCAGCCTGGGCAGCTTCGAGCAGGAGGGCGCCGGCAGCCGCGACCTGCCCTCCGTCTTCGCCTTCAACACCACGCTGGGCCTGGACTTCTAGTCAGCGCAGGGCCTCGCGCACGAGGCCCGGGCGGTTGGTGATGAGGTAGGACACCCCCAGGTCCCGCAGCACGCGGGCGCGCTGGGGGGCATCCACCGTCCACGCCGCCACGCGCAGCCCGGCCTCGTTCCACGCGGCCACCCGCTCCGGCGTGCACGCCTCGTGGAAGGGGTGCACCGAGTGCGACGACACCAGCGGGCTCAGCGCGTACGCCTGGAGCGCCCAGGGCTTGTCCGGGTCGAGGAGGAAGCCCCGGCGCAGCGTGGGCGCCACCGCCGCCAGCCGGAAGAGGCACAGCGGGTTGAAGCTGGACACCACCACGCGGCCTGCCAGGTCCCGCTCGCGCACCAGCCGGGCCACGCTCGCCGCCAGGCCGCCGTCGTCGAAGCGGTCGCACTTGAGCTCGATGTTGACGAGGAGGTGCTCCGGCAGCGCGTCCAGCACCTCCTCCAGCAGGGGGATGCGCGCGGGGGCGAAGCCCAGGGGGGTGCCCACGTCCGCGCGGGAGAGCTTCCACCAGGGCGTGGTGCGCACCTCCCACGGCTGCCCCGCGAGGCGGTCCAGGTGCTCGTCGTGGCACACCACCACCTCGCCGGAGCCGCACACCATCGCGTCCAGCTCCACGCCGTCCGCGCCCTGGCGCACGGCCTCCGCGAAGGCCTCCAGGGTGTTCTCGGGGGCATCGGCGCTGGCACCACGGTGAGCGAGCAGGAGCATGGGGGCGCAGTGTGCGCTGGAATGGCCCCCGGGCGCAGCGCCCGCGTGGCGGGCGCGTCCGGGGGTGGACGCGGGCGCGACTTGCCACGCGGGGGCCTTTATTGCAGTGTCCGACGCATGCTGGGCCTCGGAGAGTTCATCGTCCTCGGCTTCATCCTGCTGGTGGTCTTCTCGGCCGCCCGGATGGGGCAGCTGGGCAACGCGGTGGGCAAGTTCGTCTACTCGTTCCGCAAGGCGTCGCGCGGCGAGGACCTGGTGGACGTGAAGCACCTGCCCCACTCGCGCCGGGGCAGCACCGACGCGGACTTCACGGAGACGCCCAAGGACCGGCGCTCCTAGAACTCCTCCCCTGTCGGCAGCACCAGGGGACCGGGCGGGCTGCCGGGCGCTGGCGCGAGCAGCAGGCGCGCGGCCTGCTGCCTCAGCGCGGGCAGGAGCCCCGCGTCCTCCACCAGCTCGCGCAGGTCCGGGGTGCCGAGCAGCGGCACCAGCTTGGCGCCCACCTCCGGCGGCAGGTACGGGTTGAAGGCGAGCGCGCGGCGCACCTTGGGGCGCACGGACCAGCGCGGCGACTTCCAGATTTCAACGAGCGGCTCCGGGCGCGCGGGCCTGCGCGCCGCGATGCGCACCACCAGGTCCTCGGTGAGCCGCGGGTTGATCAGCACGTTGCGCAGCACGGCCGGGTTGCTGACGGTGGCCAGGCGCGACAGCACGTCCGGGTCGCGCGTGAGGCGGGCCATCTGCTTCAGGTGCCCCAGGGACTGGTTGGCGGCCTGCGCGTCCGCGCGGGCGGCGGCGTCCGCGTCCAGCTCCTTGCGCGCGGGGCCCTGGGCGAAGAGGTCCGCCACCGCCTCCAGCGACTGCACGTGCGCCATGCGCCGGAGCGCCACCACGTGGGGGATGTGCTCGGCCTCCTGGTCCAACGCGGCCAGGAAGTCCGACAGCACACAGGTGGCGGGGGCCTGCCCGGCGCGGGACAGCGTCAGCAGGTGGCCGATGAGCTCGTTGGTGTCGAACGGCTCGCGGCGGGCCAGCTCACGCGCGGCGGCCTTGCGGCGCACGGCGGCGCCTCCGCCCAGGGCGTGCAGGTGGCGGGCGAGCGCCCGCGCCTCCTCCAGCGACGACATGACGCTTCAACCTCCCGTGCGGTCCGCGGTGGGTTCGGTGGGGATGGGCTCCAGCGTCACCTCCAGCCGGTAGCCGTCGAGGTCCGCGGGGAACTCCTGGAACAGCAGCAGGAAGGGCACCTTGCCGCTCGGCGGCACCGGGAGCGACGCCGCGTCCATGCGCTGGCGGAGCGCGGTGGCGGCCTCGCGCGTGGTGACGGCGTGGAGCTCCTCGGGCGTGGCCAGCGCGCCCGCGAGCCCCTCCGTGGAGCGCACCCGCTGGTCGCCGTCGAAGAGCGCGGCGCGAACGCGCACGGCCGCGGCGGCGCCGGTGCGGTTCTCCGCCTCGCCGCGCACGACGTAGAGCATGCGGCCGTCGCGCGTCTCATAGAGGCCGTTGGTCACGTCGCTCGCGACGAACGGGCGGGGCGCGGGCAGCACCAGCGCGCGCAGGCGGTCCGGGGACAGCGTGGAGGGGTCCACCTTGCCGTCGCGCAGGTACACGGTGCCCAGCGCGCCCAGGGCCACCACCAGCGCGGCGGCGATGGTGACGTTGAGCACCAGCCCCGTCAGCTTCCGCGCGCGGCCGGGCATCCGGCGCTGGGGCATGCCCACGTCCTCGATGCGGGCGGACGGCTTGGCCACGGTGACGGCGGGCCCCGTGCGCATGTGGGCCAGCTCCACGACCTCGCGGCGGGGCGTGGTGATCTTGAACGGGTCGCCGTCGTCGTACGCCGGCACGTCGCTCAGCAGCGAGATGCCGCCGGGCTCCTCCACGCCCGCGTCCGAGGGCACGTCCCCCAGCAGCGCGGCGCGGCCGGTGTCCGACGCGACCATCCCCTCCTCGCCGGAGGCCCCCGCGCCGGAGAAGTCGAACAGGTCGCCCATGGGCTCCGGGCCGGCGCCCAGGTCCTCGGGGGCGGCGGACAGGTCCTGCGGGGGCGCGGCGGCCATGTCGATGGACGCGAACGGGTCGTCGCTCTCGAAGCCTGGCGCGGGCGCCACCGGGCCCAGCGCCGCGGCGCCGCTCGGAGCGGGCTCGGCGGCGACGTCCGCGGCATGGCGCAGGGACGCCGCGTCCGGGGCCGCGGGCGTGTCGATGGGGAAGTCGAAGAGCGGATCCGGCGCCGGGTCCAGCGAGCCAGCGGCGGCCGGGCCCGGGGAGGCGACAGGTGGCCCCCCGGGACGTGACGCCCCGACGGGTCCAGGAGGCGGAGTCACGCGCGCTGGAGCGGCCGCCCCCGGAGGCATGGCCGCGCGTGCTGGAGCCGCCCCCGCGCCGGCCGGAGGGGCGGCAGCGGGCGGCATGGCCGCGCGAGCCGGAACCGCGCCCGCGCCGGCCAGTTGGGAAGCTGGAGGCGTGGCGGCACGCGCCGGAGCCGCGCCCCCGGCCGGGAATGCGGCATGCGCCGGAGCCGCCTCAACGGCCCCCGGAGCTGGAGGAGCCGTCATCCCAGGAGGAACCGGACCCCGGGCCGCCACGGCGCTCGGAGGGCCTCCCAGGGGCGCGGCCTCCGGGGAGAACGCCCCGGGTCCGCTCGAAGCCACGGCGGCCGGACGGGCCGCGCCCGCGGGCCCCGGCGCGAACGCCCCAGGAGGCGCGGTGCGGGCGCCAGGAGGCGCGAAGGCCCCCGGGGGCGCCGGGCGGGGGGCCGCCACGGGAGGCGGGGGGGCGGCGCTCGGCGCCGGTGCGTCCGCCATGAAGTCCGCGAACGGGTCCTCCAGGTCCAGCCCGGTCAGGTTCGTGGGCGAAGGCAGGGGCGCCGGCGGGGCCGCCTGCCGCCGGGACGCCACGCCCGGGGACGGCGAGGGCGGGTCGAAGGGCATCATCGCCCCACCGGCCCCCGGCGCGGCGGGCGGGGCATCCACGTCGATGTCCACGTCCACGTCGCCCCAGGTCTTCATCTGGGACTTCACCGTCGGGGCGCCCGGCGCGTAGTACGCCGCCCCGGGACGGGTGACCTCACCGGTGGGCTCCGGGGCCTCCCCGAAC
This sequence comes from Corallococcus sp. RDP092CA, assembly GCF_041903675.1. Lineage (NCBI taxonomy): Bacteria > Pseudomonadati > Myxococcota > Myxococcia > Myxococcales > Myxococcaceae > Corallococcus > Corallococcus sp. RDP092CA. The sequence continues at coordinate 128,818 of NZ_JAYESI010000020.1, forward strand.
GCCTGGAACGGGTCCGCCTGCCCGGCAGGAGGGGCGGCTGGCGGGGGGGCGCTCAGGGCTGGCGCGGGCTCACGCGCGACCCGAAAGGTGTTCTGACATTTGGTGCAGCGGACCTTGACCCCTTTTTCCGTCACCTTCTCGTCGGGGATCTTGAACCGCGTCTGGCACTGTTCGCACTGGACGATCATGGGGTCGGGTCGGGGGGACTCAGAGCATAGGCCCACCCGGCGACCACGGCGAGTCGGACCCGGGCAACTTGCTCGCTTCCAACCCCTTTGATACGAGGTTCGCCCCTTTGGAAATCAAGCAGTAAACGAGTAAATGCCAAGGCGCAGCCGGGGTCGGAGACGACAGACATGAGCGAGGCCGAGCAAGCAAACGCTCCCAGCAACTCCAAGGAGCCGAAGATCATCAAGCGCTACACGAACCGGAAGCTCTACGACACCGTGGAGAGCCGGTACGTCACGCTCGATGAGATCGCCGCGATGATCAAGGAGGGCACCGAAGTGCGGATTGTCGACAACCGCACGAAGGAGGACCTGACCTCCGTCACCCTCGCGCAGATCATCTTCGAGGAGGAGAAGAAGAAGAACCAGATGCCGCTGTCGGTGCTGCGGGAGATCATCCGCCACCCTGGCGAGTCCATCTCCGGGTTCATCCAGAAGGAGGTCACGCCGCGGGTGGCGTCCATCCGCGAGGAGGCCGAGCAGCGGCTGGACAAGCTGCTGCGCCGCGAGGACGGCAGCCCGCAGGAGGCCGCCCCGGAAGCCCCCCCCGCGCCCGCACCGCAGGCGGACGCCAGCCCCGCGGGCCTCAACCCGGCGGAGCTGCTCAAGGCCAGCCAGCGCGCCTTCGAGGACTTCCAGCGCCGCATCGACGAGCGCGTGAAGCAGGTCGTGGAGAACCTGACGGGCAACCTCCCCGCCCTGGGCCGCGACATGCAGGCGCTCACGCAGCGGCTGGAGGAGCTGGAGAAGAAGCTCGACGCCGTGGAGAAGGGCGACAAGAAGGACCCCAGCGCGTCCTGAAGCCCCAGGGCCTGAACGTCGCGGCGCCCGTCGAGGAAGCGGGCGCCGCCGCTTCAGGCAACCTTCGGCCGGGTCCGCTTCCGCTTCGCCGGAGGGCCCCCGCCGTCGATCTCCGCCGCGAGGGCCTCGAGCATCCGCGCCCCCGGGCTCTGGGGTGCGTACTCCCAGATGGTCTTCCCGTGGCTCTGCGCCTCGTCCACCTTGACGCTGTAGCCCAGCGGCGTGGCGGCGAGCGCGTCGGGGAAGTACGCGCGCAGGCGCTCCAGGATGGCCGTGGCCAGCGCCGTCTTCCGGTACAGCGTGGGCACCACCTTGGTGACGCGCAGGTCGGGGCGCCCCTCCGCCTCGCCCACTTGGCGCACCGTCTCCGCCAGCTCCGCGCACCCGTCCAGCGCCAGGTACGTCAGCGCCACCGGCACCACCACTTCTGAAGCGGCCACCAGGATGTTGCGCGTGGTGAGCCCCATGGACGGAGGCGCGTCGAAGAGCACCACGTCGTAGCCCGCGGCCTCCGCCTCCCGCATGCGGTCCGCCAGCCGGTGCGCGCGCCGCGGGTCCTGCGCCACCACCACCGGGAAGTCCGCCATCTCCCTGTATGCGGGCACCACGTCCAGCCCGGGCACGCCCGTCGGGCGCACCACGGAGGCCAGGGACACCTCCGCGTCGGTGAGCAGGTGGAAGACGTTGCGCGGCAGCGTGCGCACGTCCACGCCCAAGGACTTGCCCGCATGGCCCTGGGTGTCCAGGTCCATCAGCAGCACGCGGCGGCGCCGCTGGAGCGCGAGCCACGCGGCGGTGTTCACCGCGAGCGTCGTCTTGCAGGTGCCGCCCTTCTCGTTGATGAACGCGATGCGCCGCATGGCTCCCTCCAGGGAAGCGGAAGACGCGCGCCCCTCAGGCCTTCTTCTTCGAGGACGCGTTCGACACCAGCGTGTCCACCTTGCCCTCGACGGACGCGAGCAGCTTCTCCAGGTCGTCCACCTTCGAGCGCAGCTGCTCCAGGTCCGCCGTGGACGGCAGGTTCATGGCGGACAGCGCCGTGCGCAGCGCCGCGTCCAGCGTCCCCTTCGCCGCGAGCGAGCGGGACACCAGCCCCTGCACCGCCGCCACGAACTTCTCGTTGGAGAGCAGCTGCTGCGCGAGCTTGCCCACGCGCTCCTCGCCCGTCTCCACGAGCTTCTTCATCACCGGGTTGTTCTTGAGCATGGCTTCAAAACCGTTCGGGTCCCGCCCACCGCCAGACAGGCCCAGGGCCGCCGGGACAGGCGGGACGTCAGGAAGAAAACGCCGCACTCTGGGAGCGGCCAACGCGACGTGTCAAGCGGGGCACCAATGGGGATTTCCGCTCGTGGACTCTCGTTGACTCTCCGGGGGGCCATCCCTACGGTTCGCGCGCCCTCTATGGCCGGACTGCTCGACAAACGCCTGTGGATCGTCTCTGGCAAGGGGGGCGTGGGGAAGACGACCGTCGCCGCCGCCCTGGCCCTGGCCTCGGTGCGCGCCGGCCGGCGCACCCTGGTGTGTGAAGTGAACACCCAGGAGCGCGTCAGCCGCATCCTGGAGCTGCCCGAAGCGGGGCCGGACGTGAAGCTCCTGGAAGAGAACCTCTGGGCGGTGGACGTGCGCCCCCAGGAGGCCATGCGCGAGTACGGCCTGATGGTCCTGCGCTTCGAGACCCTCTACAAGACGGTCTTCGAGAACCGGCTGGTGCGCTACTTCCTGCGCTTCATCCCGTCCCTCCAGGAGCTGGTGCTGCTGGGGAAGATCCTCTTCCACCTCCAGGAGAAGCTGCCGGACGGCCGCTGGAAGTACGACACGCTGGTGCTGGACGCGCCCGCCACCGGCCACGCCATCTCCTTCCTGAGCGTGCCGCAGGTGCTGCTGCAGACGGTGCCGCCGGGGCCCATGACGCGCGAGGCGCTGAAGATGCGCGACCTGCTGGTGGACCCCACCGTCACCGCCGCGGTGCTGGTGGCGCTGCCGGAGGAGATGCCGGTGAACGAGGCGCTGGAGCTGCACGCCGCGCTGCGAGACCGGGTGCACATCCGCACGCACGCGGCGGTGCTCAACCAGGCCTTCCCCCAGCGCTTCACGGAGGCGGACCTGGAGGCGCTCGCGGGCCACCCGGAGCTCCAGCGCGTGGCCCAGGCGCACCATGACCGCGCGTCGCAGGCGGTGCTCGCGGGCACGAAGCTGGAGCGCAACCTCCACGCGCCGGTGTACACGGTGCCCAGGTTGTTCGTGCCGCGCTTCGGACGGGACGCGGTGGAGACGGTGATGGGGCACCTGGACGCGATGGTGACCGGAGGCACGGGAGCATGACGGCGCTGCAAGCGGCGCTCGCGAACAAGCGCGTGCTCATCTGCGTGGGCTCTGGCGGCGTGGGCAAGACGACGGTGGCGGCGACGCTCGCGCTGCGCGCGGCGGTGGATGGCCGCCCCAGCATCGTGTGCACCATCGACCCGGCGAAGCGCCTGGCCAACTCCCTGGGCCTGTCCGGCCTGGGCAACACGGAGGCGGAGGTCCCCGCGTCGGTGCTGGAGCCCCTGGGCGTGAAGCCCCAGGCGGCCCTGCACGCCATGATGCTGGACATGAAGGCCACCTGGGACGACCTCATCACCCGCGTGGCCCCGCCGGAGCAGCGCGAGCGCATCTTCGCCAACCGCTTCTATCAGTCCCTCTCCACGGCCCTGGCGGGCAGCCAGGAGTACATCGCCATGGAGAAGGTCTGGGACCTGCGCCGCCGCACGGACTACGAGCTGGTGGTGCTGGACACCCCGCCCACCGCGCACGCGCTGGACTTCCTGGACGCGCCCAACCGGGTGCTGGACTTCCTGGACAACGAAGCGGCCAGGTGGCTCCTCACGCCCGCGCTGAAGGCGGGCAAGGTGGGCCTGTCCCTCTTCAACCTGGGCGGCAGCTACGTGACGCGCGCCCTGTCGCGCTTCACCGGCACGGAGATGCTCCAGGAGCTGTCCTCCTTCATGCTGACGCTCTCCTCCATGAACGAGGGCTTCCGCGAGCGCGCCCGCGGCGTGCGCGAGCTGCTGGAGGACAAGACGACGGGGTTCGTGCTGGTGACGAGCCCCAACCCGGAGCGGCTGGACGAGGCCATCCACTTCCACAAGCTGCTCCGGCAGAACCGCATGGAGATGACGGCCATCGTGGTGAACCGCGTGCACCCGCTGCCCACCCAGGCGCAGTGGGCGGACGCGGCCACGCTGACGCCCACCCGGCGCGCGAAGGTGGAGGAGACGCTGCGCGAGCTCCAGGTCCTGGCGCAGCAGGACCTGGAGGGCATGGCCCAGCTGCGCGCGGCCTGCCCGGGAACACCGCTCATCCAGGTGCCCCGCTTCGGGCTGGACGTGCACGACCTCGTCGCGCTGTGGGGCACCGGCCGCTACCTCCTGGGCGACGACGTCATCGCCTGAGCGCACCCTCCCCCACTCCGGGTGACCCGCCGGTCGCCCCGGGCATTTCCGGCGCGCGGGGGCGTTCACGCCCGGCAGGCGGCCAGGAAAGCACCGGAGGTCCGCCCGCATTAGACTGGCTGCACTGGAGCGCGCCCCCGGGAACCTGTCAGGCCCAGGGGGTGTCGAGGTCCGGGGCCGCACCGGGTGACGTGGTCGTCCGGATGGGAGTGAGCTGCATGCACGGCAGGACGCGGATGGAGGCAGCCGGAGTCGCCCGGCGGTGGCTGTGGGCGGGCGTGCTGGGCCTGGGCCTGGCGCTGACGGGCTGCCGCACCACGGGCGGGGCGACGAAGCCGGACGCCTCGGCGAACAAGCAGGTCGTGGAGTTCGACCCCGTCACGGTGACGGCGGACCTGGAGCTGGACAAGCTCAACGACGAGGAGCTCTTCGCGGGCGGCACCTCCGCCTTCGCCGCCAACGACTTCAAGCAGGCGGCGCGCTACTTCGGCCGGCTCGCGGACTTCCATCCCAACAGCCCGCACCGCCGGCAGGCCCTCTACAACGCGGGGCTCGCGCACCAGCGCCTCAAGGAGTGGGACGACGCCTACGGGCGCTTCTCCGACCTGGCGGAGCCGGAGAAGGGCCAGGGCGACGCGCTGGACGCGTCCTTCCGCGTGGCGGAGACGCTCTACCACCTGGAGCGCTACGAGGAGGCGGTGAAGCTGTTGGCCACCCTGGCCGCGCGCGAGGACCTGCCCGCGGGCCGTCGCATCGAGGCCCAGGTGCAGCAGGGCATCTGCCAGGTGGAGGCCGGCCGCACCGACGACGCGGAAGGGACGCTGCGCAAGGCGCTGGCCGCGTATGACGCCCTGCCGGACAAGGCGGAGGTGGAGGACTACTTCCCCGCGCAGGCGCACTTCTTCGTGGGGGAGATCTACCGGCTGCACTACGAGGCCGTGAAGCTGGAGGCCAGCCGGGGCAGCGACGGGCTGGCGCAGGACCTCAACTACAAGGCGGAGCTGCTCCTGTCCGCGCAGGGCCACTACCTGCGCTCCATCCGCGTGGGCAACGGCTACTGGGCCACCGCCGCGGGCGCGCAGATTGGCGCCCTGTACGAGAACCTCTACGAGCACATGGTGAACTCGCCCACGCCCCCGGAGCTCAACGCCGAGGAGGCGGAGGTCTACCGCCAGGAGCTGCGCAAGAAGATCCGCGTGCTGCTCACCAAGTCCATCAACATCTACGAGCGCACGCTGGAGGCCGCCGAGCGCATCGGCTCCCAGAACGCCTTCGTGGACCGCACCCGCCAGAGCCTGGAGAAGGTGAAGTCGCTGCTGCTCGCGGACGCGGACAGCGGCGACCCGGAGTCGGAGGAGGTCTCCGTGCCCATGCCCGCCTCCAACGCGGGCGCGAAGCGCCGCTGAAGCGCGCCCCAAGGCCATGGAACCGCTCTTCACCCCGGAGCAGCTCGCCGACATCCACGCCTACCACCAGCCCTATTACATCCGCGCGGCGGTGGAGCCCCTGACGCGGCTGGCCCTGTCGGCGCTCATCCTGGCCGTGCTCGTGCGGCCCGTGTACCGGGGGGCCGCGGCCGCGGCGGCGGCGCTGGAGCGCAGGTTCGGCCAGCGCCTGCGCACGGCCCCGGTGAGCCGCGCCGCGTTCAGCGCCATGGACCGGCTGTGGGGCGAGCCCGGCTGGGGCACCGCGCTCCTCTTCGCGCTCTTCATCGACCTGGCCACCCAGGTGCTCTACGCCCCCGCGAACGTGTACTTCTTCTACGTGCTGGAGCACCGGCACGGCCTCTCCAACGACACGCCCGCCACCTTCGCGTGGACGTGGTTCAAGGGCGGCCTCGTGGGCGCCATCGCCTTGACGGCGCTCGTGGTGGGGCTGTACGGCCTGGCCCGCCGCGTGCGCCGCTGGTGGCTGGTGCTGGGCGTGCCCGTGGCCCTGCTGATGCTGGTGTCCTCCGCCCTGGACCCGTACCGCGCCCGCCTCTACTTCGACCAGACGCCCCTGCCGGAGGGGCCGCTGCGCTCGCGCATCACCGCGCTGATGCGCAAGGCGGACATCACCTTCTCCAACGTGGTGGTGGAGAAGACGTCCGTGACGTCCAAGCGCATCCAGGCGTACTTCGCCGGCCAGGGCCCCACGCGCACCATCGTCCTCAACGACGTCATCCTGAAGGAGCTCGGCGAGGAGGAAATCCTGGCCGCGGTGGCGCACGAGGCGGGCCACGTGAACGAGCCCCGCTGGCCCGGCCGCATCGCGTCCGCGCTGGCGGTGGTGGCCCTGCTCTTCCTCATCGACCAGCTGCTGCGCCTCTCCGCCCGCCGGGGCTGGTGGGGCGTCCAGCGCGCGGGCGACATCCGCACCCTGCCGATGGTGTCGCTGGTGGTCTTCGTCCTCATCCTGCTCACGGCCCCCGTGTCCGGGGCGCTCTCCCGCCAGCGCGAGCGCGAGGCGGACCGCTACGGCCTGGACCTCACCGGCGACCCCGGTGCCTTCCGCCGCATGCTGGTGAAGGCCGCCCGGGTGAACAAGATGGACCCCGAGCCCCCCCGCTGGGTCGTCCTCAAGGGCATGAGCCACCCCCCCATCGGGGAGCGGCTCGCCGCGCTCGACGCGCCCTGAGCGCCTCTCAAGAAGCCGCCGGTGGATGGGCCTCCACTCCATTCCCCCTCGCCATCCAGGCCCACCCTCCGGCGGCCGCCCCCGGACCGCTCCCCAACTGTCCGGCGGCACAACCGTCTTGAGACAGCTCCCCCTTCAAGCCTTCTCGCGCGGCGCCCCGCGTTCCTGACGGCGGGCCGCGCACACGAAGCGCTACGTCGTCGGAGCGCCCTCCTTCAGCCTCTCCACCGCCACCAGGGTGATGGCCCTCACCAGGGACTTCGCGCGGCGCCCCGCGGACGTCTCTCCGTGCGGATCCACCTCCACCGCGTTGGCGATGTCCGTGAAGCCCTGCCGCTCGCCCCGGCGCAGGTACAGCTCGCCCCGGCCCGTCAGCGCCACGGGGTTGCGCGGGTCCCTCGAGAGCGCGTGCGTGTACTCGGTGAGCGCGTCGTCCACCCTGCCGAGCTTCTGGTACACCGTGCCCAGCGCCGCGTGCGCCGCCGAGTCCTTCGGGTTCCCCTCCACGAGCCCCTCGAAGAGGATGCGCGCCTCCTCCAGCCGGCCCGCCGCCGCCAGGTCACAGCCCACCTGCGCGATGGCCTTCGCCTCCTCGAAGGTCATCCCCTCCACCTCCGCCCAGGTCGTCTCCCCCCGCGCGAACGCCTTCAGCCTGCGCGCCGTTCCGGTCTCCATCGTCAGCCCCTCGCCGCCTTCGTGCTTGATGATGCGTCCCATGGCGGCCCTCACGCGCTGCGCAGGTTGGAGATGGCCGTCTTCGCCATCTCGTTGAACTTCGACGACATGTTGCTCATCAGGTCGAACATCGCCTTGCGCTTCTCCATCAGCGTCTGAAGCCGCAGCTCCAGCTCCTGCATGCTCGTGTCCAGCTTCGCGCCGCGCGCCTTGTCCGAGTCGCTGGTGCCCAGCGAGGCGCGCTCCTCGCGGGCGCTGGCCATCTCGTTCATCACGTCCAGCAGCTCGTCGTCGGTGTCCTCGGTGATGCCCATGAGCAGGGCCTGCACCTTCTGCTCGATGCTCATGTTCGGGTTGTCCACGATGTCCCGCGCCCGCGAGCCGCCCGTGCTCCGCCCGCTGCCGCTCGCCGGCGCCGCCACCGCGCCCAGCGCCGCGTCCAGGTCCTGCCAGTTGGTGACGCCATCCCGGCCGCCGCTGGCCGCCATCTCCAGGCGGTGCCAGTACTCCGGGTGGTCCGTGAAGAACTGCGCGGCGCGCTTGAGCGTGGAGGACGCCGCCGGGCTGCCCAGCACCGCCTCCAGGTCCGCCATCGTCAGCTTGCCGTCCTTCGTCCCGTTCGCCGTGTCGAAGGTGTCCCAGTTCTCGTCCAGCACCCTGAGCGCGTCGGCGTACTCCGCCAGGTCCGGATCCGCCGCCCCCGAGCCGCCATGGCCCCCCGGCCGCCCCGTGCCCCCGGTGCTCCCCCCGCCCTGCCCCGGCCGGCCCGACGCGCCCCCGTCCGTGCTCCCCCCACCGCTGCCCGGCCGCCCCGCCCCGCTCCCCGGCCCCGAACCCCCGCCGGGGATGGGCGGCGCGCAGTCCAGCGGCGGGGGCGCGCAGTCCGAGGTCGAGGGAGCAGGCCGGCCCTGCCGCTCCGGGCGCCCGTACTTCGCGAACTCCGCAGCCAGCCGCTTGGACTCCTGCTGGAGCCCCATCAGGTCGAAGCGGTCGTCGTTGAGGACCGGCATCTTCAGCCCCAGCAGGCTCTTCTTCGCCGTGTCCACCTGCTCGAAGAAGGTCCGGTTGTCGACCAGGAACCTCGCCGCGTCCCGGAGCGAGGGCGACACGCTCCGGTCCTGCGAGATGCGCTGGAGGTCCGCGTGCGACAGCGTGCCGTCCTTCTTGCCGTCCAGCAGGTCCAGGTAGCCGAAGTTCGCCTCCAGCGTGCGCAGCGAGTCCGCGTAGTCCAGCAGCTTGGGGTCCAGCGGGCTGCGGCTCCCGGACGTCCCCCCCGTCTTCTGCGACGCGGAGCCGCCGTAGTAGCCCGCGCCCGCCCTCGCGGCGTCCTGGGGCGCGCAGTACTCCGTCTTCGCGGACGGGTTCTTCTTCAGCTCATCCGCCACGCCCAGCGCGCCGCTGGCCGCCATCATCACGTTGCCGCTCATCACCCCCGCGGCCGTCTTGATGGAGTTCGTGAGGACCGGGGGAAGCCCCAGGGCGTCCCCCGCCAGGTCGGTCACGGCGGCCATGGGGCCGCCCAGCAGGTTCGCCACGCCTTTCAGGATGTCGAGCATCAGCACTCCCGCGCGACGGGTTGAAGTGGGTGCTGCCAGGTGCCGCGCGCCGTCTCTTCGGACGCGGGCAGCCATTGCAGCGGCGGTGCCGGGCGCGCCGGCGCGCGGGGCGAGTCGAAACGCGGGGTTGGCCGACGATGCCCTCCGTCCGCGTCCCCGCTCACGGACGGGGCGGTCCGTCGCGGAGGATTGCGGCTAGAGTCCCGCGCCCATGCGCACCTTCGGGCTCGACTACGGCACCAAGACCATCGGGGTGGCCGTCTCGGATGGACTGGGGCTCACCGCCCAGACGGTCACCACCGTGCGGCGCACGTCGCTCAAGGCGGACCTGGCGGAGCTGTCCCGGCTGGTGAAGGAGCACGAGGTGACGCGCTTCGTCCTGGGGCTGCCCCTCAACATGAACGGCTCGGAGGGGCCCCGCGCGGAGGCCACGCGAAAGTTCGCCGAGGTGCTGGAGGGCGCGCTCGGGCTGCCCGTGGAGCTGTGGGACGAGCGCCTGTCCACCGTGGCCGCCCAGCGCACCCTGCTGGAGGCGGACGTGCGCCGGGAGAAGCGGCGGGAGGTGATTGATCAGCTCGCCGCGCAGTTCATCCTGCAGGGCTGGCTGGACGCGCACCGCCCCGCGGACACCGGCTACGACGACGACTACGACCCGGAGGGCTGAGCCCCCCTCCGGGAGGCGCCTGACGACGCGCTACGGCTGGCGCCGGTACACGTGCAGCGGCGCGGAGAAGCCGTCCTGCTCCTGGTACGTCACGCCGTCGAGCGTCAGCGTGCGCCCCTCCAGCTTCACGCCCGGGTCCTTCACCAGGTTGCCCTGGTCGAAGCGCACCAGCACCTCCGGGCGCGCGTCCCGCATGCGCTCGCGGAAGGTGTCCCAGCGCACGCGCGCCATGCGCAGCTCCGGCAGCGTGGAGAAGAAGGCCACCTGCAGGTCCATGTAGCGCGGGTCGTCGTCGATGGCCGCCGCGCCGCCCTTCGCCGCCACCTCCTCCTTGAGGTAGCGCGCCACCTGCATCACCGCCACGGGGTTCGTGGACGTGGGGCTCACCGGGCGCAGCGAGTCGTGCAGCCCGCCCTCCGTGCGGAAGGTGTAGATGCCCAGCGCCACCGGCATCACCACCGCCAGCACCGCGCTCACGCCCACCACCGCGCGGCGCGCACGGTCACCGCGCGCTCCCACCACCGCCTCCAGGCCCGGCGCCATGAACACGGGCAGCAGCACCAGCTGCGTCACCGTGAAGCGGGCCAGCGGCACGAAGCTCAAGAGCACCGCCGCGCGCAGCGTGAAGTACAGCGCGGGCAGCACCGCCATCACCACCAGCCAGCGCGTCTCCGGGTGCTTCTTCCATGCGCGCACCATGCCCACCCCGCCCAGCAGCGCCACGCCAGGCGTCAGCGTGAAGAGCGCCACCGCGGGCCAGAACCCCAGCTGCTGCAGCCGCCAGCCAATCGGCCCTCCCGCCCCACCGGAGTCCACCACCCACTGCTTGTGGAAGCTCTCCACGGCGTTGATGGGGAAGAACGGGTCTCCGTGCGCCAGCTCGTTGCCCTGCATCCACAGCAGCGGGAACGGCAGGCACACCAGGCCGAAGCCCACCGCGCGCGTCAGCGACGCCACCCGGTCCTCGCTGCTGAACACCAGCGCCAGGCTGATCAGCGGGATGTACAGCCACGCGTCGTAGCGCAGCGCGCACGCGAAGTTCAGCAGCACCGCGCCCCAGAACAGCGGCTGGAAGCGGTTCTCCTCCACCCCTTCCGCCACCAGCGCGAACACCGCCAGCATGAAGAAGAGCGACACCGCCTCGCTGCCCGCCGTGGTGGAGAACTGCAGGTGCATGCCCCACGCGCTGAAGGCCAGCCCCGCGGCCACTCCCGCGCGCCAGCCGAACAGCCGCCGCGTCAGCGCGAACAGCGGCACCACCGACAGCACGCCGAACACCAGGCTCACCAGGCGGCCCGCCACGTCGCGCTCGAAGACCGACAGCACCGCGCCCACCAGGTACACGTGCAGTGGGCCGAACTGGAACGTCCCGTCCTTGTAGGACGTGATGAGGTGCGGCGCGGCCAGCCACCGCTCCGCCAGCTCCGTGCGCACCACCGCGTCCCCGAAGAGGTTCTCGTTGATGAAGAACACCCCCAGCCGGGGGAGCAGCGCCGCCAGGAGCAGCAGCCCCACCAACCACCGGGTGGAGGGCTCGGGCCGGGGCGCGGGCACCGCGGACAGGCCGGGCACGGCGGCGGGAGGGGACACAAGGGCGGCGGGACTCGAAGCGGGGACCATGGCGCGCGCGAGGATACGCAGGCAGGGCTCAAAGCCAAGCCAGCGTCCTGCCCCCCTGCCCGGCGGCCGCCCGGCTGCCTTGCCCTCCAGGCACCACTTCCCCGGGCACCGCGCGATCCGCGCCGTTACGCACCGTTGCAGGCGGGGTGGAACCGGTGCGCCGGCCGTCACGCCGACATGTGGAGCGGACACGGACGCCACCCCACAGTGAGGGCACGCCCGGGCGGGCGTCCCCAGCGAGGGCCCAAGCGTCGGGAAGTGCGCGCTTGCGCCCGACGGGACCAGACACATCGCACCGGGGGGGCTCCTCCCGAGGCGGGTCCGGGTCCTTATAATCAGGTTGCCTTTTCACCCCGTGGAGGAGGGGCGGCCTTCCCTCCGACACGAGCCGAACGCGCGGTCCCACTCCGCGGCGGGGTCCCGAAGGGGCTGAAGCATCGCGATTGTCGTCGCCTGGGACCTCTTCGGAGTGGGTGTGGAATGGCCTTCCTGCCCTCCAGGTTCACCATGCTGGCCCCCCGGAAGCACGCGAGCGTTCGCGTCCTCCTGTGAGGCTACGAGGGAGAGACATGAAGGACGCTGAGAAGGGCTCGTGGGTCTCCAGAATCGCCGCGTTCCAGGACGTGAAGACCTACGCGGAACTCAACTGGGAGGGCTCTTTCGAGGACTACCTCGAAATCGTCCGGAAGAACCCCAAGGTCACCCGCACCGCCTTCCAGAGGATCTACGACATGATCCTCAGCCACGGGAAGTCGGAGTACATCGACAACAAGAAGAAGCTGACCCGCTACCACTTCTTCAGTGACGAGCGCTTCGGCGGCCGGGACGCCATCTTCGGCCTGGACGTGCCGCTGATGAAGCTGGTGAACGTCTTCAAGTCCGCCGCCCAGGGCTACGGCACGGAGAAGCGCGTCATCCTCCTGCACGGGCCCGTGGGCTCGTCCAAGTCCACCATCGCCCGCCTGCTCAAGAAGGGCATGGAGGAGTACTCGAAGACGCCCGAGGGCGCCGCGTACACCTTCTCCTGGCTCACCGACAAGAAGCAGCCGGACGGCACGGTGACCCAGGAGAAGATGAAGTGCCCGATGAACGAGGAGCCCCTCAACCTCATCCCCCGGGAGTGGCGCCCGCGCATCTTCTCCGAGCTGTCCCCGCCGGAGTCCGGCTACACCATCCCGGACGGCTGCGAGCTGTGCCCCGCCTGCCGCTTCGTCTTCAAGGAGCTGATGACCCAGTACGGCGGCGACTTCGCCAAGGTCATGAACCACGTCCACGTCAACCGGCTCATCTTCAGTGAGAAGGACCGCGTGGGCATTGGCACCTTCCAGCCCAAGGACGAGAAGAACCAGGACTCCACCGAGCTCACCGGCGACATCAACTACCGGAAGATCGCCGAGTACGGCTCGGACTCCGACCCGCGCGCCTTCAACTTCGACGGCGAGTTCAACATCGCCAACCGCGGCGTCATCGAGTTCGTCGAGGTGCTCAAGCTGGACGTCGCGTTCCTCTACGACCTGCTCGGCGCGTCGCAGGAGCACAAGATCAAGCCGAAGAAGTTCCCGCAGACGGACATCGACGAGGTCATCATCGGGCACACCAACGAGCCCGAGTACAAGAAGCTCGAGAACAACGAGTTCATGGAGGCCCTGCGCGACCGCACGGTGAAGATCGACATCCCGTACATCACCAAGCTGGCCGAGGAGGTGAAGATCTACGAGAAGGACTTCAACTCGCGCGCCATCAAGGGCAAGCACATCGCGCCGCACACGCTGGAGATGGCCGCCATGTGGGCCGTCCTCACGCGCCTGGAGGAGCCCAAAAAGCACAACCTGTCGCTGCTCCAGAAGCTCAAGCTCTACAACGGCAAGACGCTCCCCAACTTCACCGAGGACAACATCAAGGAGCTGCGCAAGGAGTCCGTGCGCGAGGGCCTGGAGGGCATCAGCGCCCGCTACATCCAGGACAAGATCTCCAACGCCCTGGTGAGCGACAAGGGCGAGGGCTGCATCAACCCCTTCATGGTGCTCAACGAGCTGGAGGCGGGCCTCAAGACGCACTCGCTCATCAACACCGAGGACGCGCGCAAGCGGATGAAGGAGCTGCTCACCACGGTGAAGCAGGAGTACGAGGACATCGTCAAGAACGAGGTCCAGCGCGCCATCAGCGCCGACGAGGACGCCATCGGCAAGCTGTGCGGCAACTACATCGACAACATCAAGGCCTTCACCCAGAAGGAGAAGGTCCGCAACAAGTACACCGGCATCTACGAGGTGCCGGACGAGCGCCTGATGCGGTCGATTGAAGAGAAGATCGACATCCCCGAGAGCCGCAAGGACGACTTCCGCGGGGAGATCATGAACTACATCGGCGCGCTCGCGGTGGAGGGCAAGACCTTCAACTACCGGACCAACGAGCGGCTGCACAAGGCGCTGGAGCTGAAGCTGTTCGAGGACCAGAAGGACAGCATCAAGCTCAAGAACCTGGTGTCGTCCGTCGTGGACAAGGAGACCCAGGAGAAGATCGACCTGGTGAAGGACCGGATGATGAAGAACTACGGGTACTGCGAGATCTGCTCCACGGACGTGCTGAACTTCGTGGCCAGCATCTTCGCCCGCGGTGACGCCAAGGAGTAACGCGATAGCGCCTTGTCCAAGAGGGACGTGACACCGTGACCTTGAAGATCCACCAGGACCACTCCCGCTTCAAACAGATCGTCCGCGGGAAGATCAAAGCCAACCTGCGCAAGTACGTGCAGAAGGGCGAGATGCTGGGCAAGAAGGGCAAGGATGCCATCAGCATCCCCATCCCCTTCATCGACATCCCGCGCTTCAAGTACGGCCACAAGGAGCAGGGCGGCGTCGGACAGGGAGAGGGCGAGGTGGGTCAGCAGCTTGGCCCCGGGGCGGTGGAGCCCGGGGACGGGCACCAGGCCGGCCAGGGCGAGGGAGACCACGCCCTGGAGGTGGACGTCACCCTGGAGGAGCTGGCGCAGATCCTGGGCGAGGAGCTCCAGCTGCCGCGCATCGAGCGGCGGCAGAACGAGCGCATCGTCACGCAGAAGGTGAAGTACACCGGCGTGAACACCACGGGCCCGGAGTCCCTGCGCCACTTCAAGCGCACCTTCAAGCAGGCCCTGAAGCGGCAGATCGCCACCGGCACCTACGACCCGAAGATGCCGGTCATCATCCCCACGCGCGAGGACCGCAGGTACCGCAGCTACAAGCTCCAGGAGCTGCCGGAGACGAACGCGGTCATCATCTACATGATGGACGTGTCCGGCTCGATGGGGGACGAGCAGAAGGAGATCGTCCGCATCGAGAGCTTCTGGCTCGATACGTGGCTCAAGCACCAGTACAAGGGCCTGGAGTCGCGCTACATCATCCACGACGCCGTGGCGCGCGAGGTGGACCGCGACACCTTCTTCCACACCCGCGAGTCCGGCGGGACGATGATCTCCAGCGCGTACAAGCTGTGCCGGGACATCATCCAGGCGGACTACCCGAAGAGCGCGTGGAACATCTACCCGTTCCACTTCAGCGACGGGGACAACTGGAGCGCGGACGACACGCGCCAGTGCATCGAGATGCTCCGCAACGACATCCTCCCGCAGGTGAACCAGTTCGCCTACGGGCAGGTGGAGTCCCCCTACGGCAGCGGGCAGTTCATCAAGGACCTGCGCGAGGCCGTGGGTGACACGAACAACGTCGCCCTGAGCGAGATCGCGGACAAGGACGCCATCTACGCCTCCATCAAGGACTTCCTCGGCAAGGGGCGCTGAAGACGAGCGCTTCTGTCATCCCCCACCGGAGCCACCGCCCCATGCCCAAGAGCCTCACGCCGCGACTCGCCGCGCTTCGGGATGAAATCCACGGCTACGCCAAGGAGTTCGGCCTGGATTTCTTCGACACCGTCTTCGAGATGGTGAGCTACGACGAGATGAACATGGTGGCCGCCTACGGCGGCTTCCCCACCCGCTACCCCCACTGGCGCTGGGGCATGGAGTACGAGCAGCTGGCGAAGGGGTACGAGTACGGGCTCTCCAAGATCTACGAGCTCGTCATCAACAACGACCCCTGCTACGCGTACTTGATGGAGAGCAACCCGGAGGTGGACCAGAAGCTGGTGATGGCCCACGTCTACGGCCACTGCGACTTCTTCAAGAACAACTTCTCCTTCCGGCACACCAACCGCCGGATGATTGACGACATGGCCAACCACGCCACCCGCGTCCGGCGCTGGGTGGACAAGATTGGCGTGGAGAAGGTGGAGGACTTCATCGACCGGACGCTGTCGCTGGAGAACCTCATCGACCAGCACGCGCCCCACATCCGCCGCAACCCGGATCCGCAGCGCGCGGAGGAGGAGGCCAGGTCCAACGAGCGCGTGGAGGGCTTCAAGGTGGACCGCGAGTACATGCGCGGCTTCATCAACCCCTCCGAGTTCATGGACTCCCAGCGCAAGCGCGCGGAGGACGAGAAGCAGCAGCGCAAGCGCTTCCCGGAGCGCCCGCAGCGCGACGTGCTCTACTTCCTCCTGGAGCACGCGCCGCTGGAGCCGTGGGAGGTGGACATCCTCTCCATCCTCCGCGACGAGGCGTACTACTTCGCGCCCCAGGGCCAGACGAAGATCATGAACGAGGGGTGGGCCAGCTACTGGCACTCCACCATCATGACCCGCCGGGCCCTGAAGGACGACGAGATCATCGACTACGCGGACCACCACTCCGGCACCATGGGCGTGCGCCCCGGCGCCATCAACCCGTACAAGCTGGGCATCGAGCTGTGGCGGGACATCGAGGACCGGTGGAACAAGGGCCGGTTCGGCAAGGAGTGGGACGAGTGCGACGACCTCCGCGCGCGCCAGGCCTGGGACAAGAAGCTGGGCGCGGGGCGTGAGAAGATCTTCGAGGTGCGCAAGCACTACAACGACATCACCTTCATCGACACGTTCCTCACCCCGGAGTTCGCCCAGCAGCAGAAGCTCTTCGTCTACGGCTTCAACGACAAGCGCAACTCGTGGGAGATCCTGGACCGCGAGTTCCGCAAGGTGAAGAACAAGCTGCTCACCTCGCTCACCAACTTCGGGCAGCCCATCATCGAGGTGGTGGACGGCAACCACGAGAACCGCTCGGAGCTGCTGCTCGCGCACAAGCACGACGGGCAGGACCTGAAGGGCGACTACGCGCGGGAGACGCTGCGCAACCTCCAGAGCCTCTGGCGGCGGCCGGTGAACATCATCACCCGCTACGAGGGCAAGGGGACCCTCCTGCGCTTCGACGGGCAGCACCACTCGGAAAAGAAAGTGGAGCTGTAAGCCGGCCCCGGGCTCCGGGGCCGGAAGCAGGCAGGCGGGCATGGGAAGTGCGGTCAGGAGTTGGGCGGAGGCCCAACAGTCCTCTACACTCCTGTATCGCCCCCCATGAAGACCGCCTCCCTCCTGTGCCTCGCCGCCCTGGGCGTGGCTTCGACGTCCGAAGCCGCCACCCGCTTCGAAATCAAGAACCGCCGCATCGAGCCGCGCCAGACGCTGGCGGGCGCGCTGCATGAGGCGGCGCTGCCCGATGAGCAGGTGGCGGCGGTCATCTCCGCGCTGGAGGGCGTGTTCGACTTCCGCAAGTCGCGCGTGGGCGACCAGTTCCGGCTGGTGATGCGCGACGGCGAGCTGGACTTCTTCGACTACCGCCAGAGCACCGTGGACGAGTGGCAGGTGCGCCGCGACGGGGAGAAGTACATCGGCAGCAAGCGCTCCATCGAGGTGGAGAAGCAGGTGTCGCTGGTGTCGCTGGAGATCAACTCGTCGCTGTACGAGGCGACGCTGGCCGCGGGCGAGGACCCGTCCATCGGCCTGGTGCTGTCGGACGTGTTCGCGTGGGACATCGACTTCTACCGGGACGTGCGCAAGGGCGACAAGGCGAAGGCCCTGGTGGAGAAGTTCGTCTCCAAGGGCCGCGTGCTGCGCTACGGCGAGGTGCTGGCGGCCACGTACGAGGGCGGCCTGGTGGGCAACAAGCGCGTGTTCCGCTACGTGCTGCCCGACGGCGAGGCCAACTTCTTCCAGGAGGACGGCGCCAGCGCGAAGAAGACCTTCCTCAAGAGCCCGCTGAAGTACGCGCACATCACCAGCAGCTACGGGTCGCGCTTCCACCCGGTGCTCCAGTACGTGAAGAACCACAACGGCGTGGACTACGGCACGCCCGTCGGCACCCCGGTGTGGGCCGTGGCGGACGGCACCGTCGTGTCCGCGGGCAACGCGGGCGCCGCGGGCAACATGGTGGTGCTGCGCCACGCCAACGGCATGGAGACGCAGTACATGCACCTGTCCCGCTTTGGCGACGGCGTGCGCGCCGGCCAGCGCGTGCGGCAGAAGCAGGTGATTGCCTACTCCGGCAACACCGGCCGCACCACCGGCCCGCACCTGCACTTCGGCCTGAAGCGCAACGGCACCTACGCCAACCCGCTCACCCAGAAGTTCCCCCGCGCGGATCCGCTGCCCAAGGAGCTGACGGCGGACTTCCTCGCCAGGGCGCAGGACCTGGCCCAGCAGCTGGACGCCGTGTCCGTGGCCGCCGTCGCCGGCAAGGCGGGCCCGCCGCCCACCGCCACGAAGTAGCGCGGACGCCCGCGTCGCCAGCCCCCGGGCCCCCTCCCCTTCACGGCGGAGCGGGGCCCGTCGCGTCTCCTCAGGTCCACTCGATGAGGAACTCGGAGTCGCCCAGGCGCCGCTCGGTGCCCCGCACGCGGCCCTCGCGGCGCAGCGCGGCGAGGGGGCCGGCCAGGATGCCCTCGTGGACCTCCACGGGCAGCAGGTCGTCCTTGAACGAGAGCCGCACGCGCTTGTCACCCAGGGCCTGGTACTCGCGCTGCCCGTAGCTCACCGCGGTGGAGTACGACGCGGCCGCGTTGCTGTAGAGGCGCTTGGGGTCCCCGCCGCTGGCGGTGAGGCGCAGGAGCGTCTGCCCCACGGTGGACTCGAAGAACGTCCCGACGATGGCCTCCCCGCACGCCCGCAGCACCGCGCCGCGCGTGCCGTATTCCGGTTGCAGCGCTTCGGACGCGAAGGCGAGCAGCCGCAGGAAGTCCACCGCCGGGTACGAGAAGAAGTCCACCGGGCTTCGCGGCAGGAGCGGCGCGCGCAGGCGCTCCGCGGCGTCGCGGCCCAGCCGCTGATGCACCAGCCGCAGCACCGCCGCGAAGCTCAACCCCCGCACGGTGTCCCCCGGCCGCGTGAGGGCGATGCGCGCTTCGAGGTCATCCAGGGGGAAAGACATTCGCGGAGCGTTGTACCTCAATTCCTAGAACTTCCGGTCTTTCCATGAGAGCGCCGCGCGTGGCCTGGGGCCGCGGCGCGTCACCACGGGTCCCCGGGTACCTTCCCTCCCTGGCGGAGGAAGCGGCCGACCCTCGGGGAGGCGCGTGGGTTTCCCCTGCCCTGGGCTGGCGTGACACGGTACCCTTTCCGCCATGGGCGCCCCGCGTCAAAGGCACGGGGCGCCTTCGCAGTCCTCCCACCCCTTCGCGACCCTCGAGACGACCGACTTATGGCTCCTCCCGCCTCCGCGCGCCCCGCATCGTCCCCGTCCTCCGCCTCGGGAGCCCCCGAAGACAGCGGCCGCACCGGGCTCGACGCGGCCAGCGTCCGTCGCGGCTTCTTCGAACACGTGCGCTATTCGCGCGGCAAGAACCCGGAGACGGCCACCGCGCACGACCGCTTCATGGCGCTGTCGCTGGCCGTCCGCGACCGGCTCACGGACCGCTGGGTGAAGACGGCGCGCACCTACTACGAGAAGGACGTCAAGCGCGCCTACTACCTGTCCGCGGAGTACCTGCTGGGTCGCGCGCTGGGCAACAACCTGCTCAACCTGAACATGTACGAGGCCGCGGCCGCCGCCATGCAGGACGTCGGCGTGGACCTGAACCAGCTGCTGGAGATGGAGCCGGACGCGGGCCTGGGCAACGGCGGCCTGGGCCGGCTGGCGGCGTGCTTCCTGGATTCGCTGGCCACCCTGGGCTACCCGGGCATGGGCTACGGCATCCGCTACGAGTTCGGCATCTTCACCCAGGAGCTGGTGGGCGGACACCAGGTGGAGCGCGCGGACGAGTGGCTGAAGTTCGGCAACCCGTGGGAGATCGTCCGGCCGGAGAAGGCCGTGCCGGTGCGCTTCTACGGGCGCGTGGAGCACCACCAGGACGCGGATGGCCGGCCGGTGGCGCGCTGGGTGGGCGGCAAGACGGTGGTGGGCGTGCCGTACGACACGCCCATCGCGGGCTACGGCAACAACACCGTCAACACGCTGCGGCTGTGGCAGGCGCGCGCGAGCGCGGAGTTCGACCTGCTCCTGTTCAACGCCGGTGACTACGAGCGCTCCGTGGTGGAGAAGAACGACTCGGAGGTCATCTCCAAGGTCCTCTACCCCAACGACGCGTTCCAGGCGGGCAAGGAGCTGCGCCTCAAGCAGCAGTACTTCTTCGTGGCGTGCTCCATCGCGGACATCGTCCGGCGCTACCTGAAGAACCACAACGACTTCCGGGACTTCTCCAGGAAGTGCGCCATCCAGCTCAATGACACGCACCCGGCCATTGGCGTGGCGGAGCTGATGCGCGTGCTGGTGGACGAGCGGCGCCTGCTCTGGGACGAGGCCTGGTCCATCACCCAGGAGACGTTCGGCTACACCAACCACACGCTCCTGGCGGAGGCCATGGAGCGCTGGCCGGTGTCGCTGTTCGAGCGGCTGCTGCCGCGGCACCTGGAGATCATCTATGAGATCAACCAGCGCTTCATGCGCCAGGTGCAGATCCGCTACCCGTTCGACGTGGAGAAGCAGCAGCGGATGAGCCTGGTGGAGGAGGGCCCGGAGAAGAAGATCCGCATGGCCCACCTGGCCGTGCTGGGCAGCCACAGCGTCAACGGCGTGGCCGCGCTGCACACGGACCTGCTGCGCCGGGACGTGCTGCCGGACTTCGCGCAGATGTACCCGGAGCGCTTCAACAACAAGACCAACGGCGTGACGCCGCGCCGGTGGCTGGCGTGGTGCAACCCGCGCCTGTCCAAGCTCATCACCAGCCGCATTGGCGGGGGCTGGGTCACGGACCTGGATCAGCTCCGGAAGCTGGAGTCGCACGCGGAGGATCCGGAGTTCCGCAAGGCCTTCCGCGAGGTGAAGCGCGCCAACAAGGAGGAGCTGGCCCAGCACGTGAAGGACCTGCGCTGGGTGCAGCTCAACCCGGACGCCATCTTCGACGTGCAGATCAAGCGCCTGCATGAGTACAAGCGGCAGCTGCTGGACGCGCTGCACATCGTGGCGCTGTGGATGAAGGCGCGGCGCGACCCGGGCAGCATCATCCACCCGCGCGCGTTCCTCTTCGGCGCGAAGGCGGCGCCGGGCTACCACCTGGCGAAGCTGACCATCCGGCTGATCAACGGCATCGCGGAGGTGGTCAACAGCGACGCGGGCGCCACGGGGTTGCAGGTGGTGTTCCTGCCCAACTACCGGGTGAGCCTGGCGGAGCGCATCATCCCCGCGGCGGACGTGTCCGAGCAGATTTCGACGGCGGGCTGGGAGGCCTCCGGCACGGGCAACATGAAGCTGATGCTCAACGGCGCGCTGACGCTGGGCACGCTGGACGGCGCCAACGTCGAGATCCGGGAAGCGGTGGGCGACGAGAACTTCTTCCTCTTCGGCCTCACGGCGGACGAGGTCATCGCGCGCAAGAAGGCCGGCTACAAGCCGCGCGAGGTGTACGAGTCCAACACGGAGCTGCGCGACGCGCTGAACCTCATCCGCGACGGCTTCTTCTCGCCGGAGGACCGCAACCTCTTCCAGCCGCTGGTGGACAGCCTGCTCAACGAGGACCGCTACCTGGTGCTGGCGGACTTCGCGGCGTACGCGGCGAAGCAGGAGGAGGTGGCGCGCGCCTACAAGGACCCGGAGTCGTGGACGAAGAAGTGCATCATCAACGTCGCCCGCGCGGGCATCTTCTCCTCCGACCGCACCATCAAGCAGTACGCGGAGGAGATCTGGCGCGTGCAGGAGACGGACGTGGAGTGACGTGAGGCCCCGGGCGGCCCCGGCCATACGCCGGGGCCCCAGGCCGTCACTCAGGCGGCCTTGTTGAGCCAGGCCTCGTACGCGCGGAAGTCGTAGTCGCGGCCGAGGAAGTGGTGCACCAGGTGCGCGGCGTCGTCGGAGCCGCCCGGCTCCAGCACGGCGCGGCGGTAGGCCCGCGCGGGCTCCGGGTTGAGCAGGCCCTTCGTCTGGAAGACCGTGAAGAGGTCCTTCGCGATGACCAACGACCACATGTACGTGTAGTAGTTGGACGAGTACCCGTCCAGGTGCCCGAAGGTGAGGTGGAAGTACGTGCCCTCCAGGTACGGGAAGGGGATGTACTGGCGCTGCAGCTCGCGCACGAGCGCGGTGGCGTCCAGGCGCTTCGGGTCGCGCCGGTACAGCTCCAGGCTGAGCGCCGCGTAGAACATCTGCTGGCGCACGAAGAGGCCCTTGCCGAACTCGTCCGCGGCGAGCATGCGCTCCACCAGCTCCGCGGGCAGCGCCTCCCCCGTCTGGTAGTGCTTCGCGAAGGTCTGCAGGCACGTCACGTCGCGCGCCCACTCCTCCAGCATCTGCGACGGCGCCTCCACGAAGTCCCACTCCGTGCGCACGCCGGACAGGCCCGCCCACTTCGTGTGGCCGCCGAAGATGTGGTGCAGGAGGTGGCCGAACTCGTGGAAGAAGGTCTCCACGTCGCCGTGCTGCATGAGCGCGGGCTCCGCGCCGGGCTTGGGGAAGTTGCAGATGAGCGCGCCTTCCGGCAGCCGCCGGCCTGCCTTGCCGCTGGTCAGCGTGAACTGGGCCGCGTGCTTGTACTTGTCCGCGCGCGGGTGCATGTCCAGGAAGAAGCGGCCCTTGAGCGTCGGGCCTTCATAGACGTCGTAGGCCTCCACGTCCGGGTGCCACACGGGCACGTCCTTCACCGGGCGGTAGGTGACGCCGAAGAGGCGCGCGGTCAGGTCCAGCACGCCCTGCTTCACGCGCGTGTACTCGAAGTAGGGGCGCACCGTCTGCGAGTCGAAGGCGTACTGCTCCGCCTTCACGCGGTCATCCAGGTAGCCGGAGTCCCACGGGTCCACCTTGTCGGCCGCCGGGTCGTCCTTGCGCTTGCGCTCCAGGAGCACCGCGTAGTCGCGCTCCATGCGCGCCTCGGACGCGTCGGCGATCTTCCGGATGAAGGTGCCCGCGGCGTCCGCGGTGCGCACCATCTTGTCCTCGGTGGCGTAGGCGGCCCAGTGCGGGTAGCCCAGGAGCGTGGCCAGCTCGTGGCGCTTCTGGACCAGCTTCTGGAGCACGTCCACGTTGGCGGGGTAGCCGCGCTGGCGGTTGGTGCGCCAGAGCTGCTCGCGGGCCTTGCCGTCGCGCGCGTAGGTGAGGAAGGGCACCAGGTCCGGGTAGTCCGTGGAGATGCGCACCAGACCGTCCGCGCCGGGGGCGTGCGCGCGCACGTAGTCCTCCGGCAGGCCGTCCAGCGCGCCCGGGGGCAGCGACACCGTGCGGGTGTCCTGGCTGATGTTGCGGCTGAACTCCTGGCCAATGCGGACCAGCTCCTCCTGGAGCGCCTTCACCTTCGCGCGGGTGGCGTCGTCGCGGTCCACGCCGGCGCGGCGGAAGTCGCGCAGCACCTTCTCCATCCACTTGCGCGTGGCGGCGTCCGCCTGGGACAGGTCCACGCGCGCCAGGACGTCGTAGACGCCCCGGTCCATGCGGATGTCGTTGGCCAGGTTCTCGATGGCCTGCTCCGCCTGCTCCGCGGCCTCGCGCAGGGCGGCCTCCGGGTGCGTGTGGCGCACGACGCTGGCGCGCGCGGCGGCGTCATCCAGCGCGGCGGAGGACTCGTCGAACAGCTCCAGGACCTCCTGGGAGGGCGTGGTGGCGGGCAGCGTCTTCAGGCGCGCGATGCCGTCGCGGGCCCTGGCCAGGGCCTCCTCGCTCGCGCGGCGGAACTCCTCCGGCGGACAGGTGACGTGGCGGGCGGCGTCGGGGACCAGGGGCTCGGACACGGGATGGGCTCCTCTCAAGCCGTGGGTGTCGGGGAAGGTGCCCAAAGCTAATGCGCTCCGCTCGCCCTGGCAGCATCCGTGTGGCGTGGCGAACGCGGGTGCCGGACAGTGGACGCCCTCCCCTGCCCCGTCCGTCGGGCGGCGGACGGGCGGGCGGTGCATCAACGGCGGAAGGCCGCCCCGGCGTGCATGCCCGCGGCGGCCTTCCTGGGACTTCAAGGGTGAGCCAGGGGCGTCAGTAGAACTCGAGCGGGCTCTGGGAGCTCTGCGGCTGCCGGACGGTGCGGGTCACGAAGTCGCTGGCGTTGTTGTCCGTGTCCTGCCCATTGCCCCGGTCGGCGTCCGCGCCGCCCACGGCCATGGTGTCAGAGGTAGAGGTGGACACGGCCTTGCGCTCCAGGCTCCCGCCCGCCGCCGGATGAGACGGGGCCGCGGTGCCCTCGGGGGAGTTCCCGGTGCCCCACCCCAGCTTGTCCACGTCCTCGTAGTCCGAGCCCACGGGGCGCTGGATGCGGACGTGGCCGCCACTCGTCGTGGAGGCCGAGGCGTCGAAGGTGTAACCGAGGTCCTTGGCGGCCGTGCCCGTGCCGCTGTAGTTGGCCCCGCCCAGGAGGAAGTAGCCGTGGGCGCGGATGACCTTCCCGGCCGGAATGGTGACGGTCCCGGTCCAGTTGCTCCCGGTGGCGGACTTGTAGCTGACCAGCCAGTTGGACAGGTCCACGTCCGCGTTCGTCGGGTTGTAGAGCTCGATGAACTCATCCGTCGCGCCCGTGCCACCGCCGTTGCCGCCGCTGAACTCGCTGATGACCACGTGGTTCGTCAGCGGCACCGGCCCGCTCACCTTCACCGTCACCGAGCCATAGGTGCCCCCGGGCGGATCCACCTTGCCGGACTGGTCGCAGTACACCCACTCCCCACCCGTGAACCGGTAGCGGAAGCCGTAGCTGTACGTGCCGGGCGTGGAGATCTGGAGGACCGCCCGCATCTCGTCGTTGTTCGAGTCCGGCGAGGTGAAGCCCGGGTTGAAGTCCGCCGACGTCCACGTCCAGTCCGCCGGGTTGGTGGCGTCCGTGCCGTAGCCCAGCTGCGCCTCGATGAAGGGGTAGAGGTCGTTGCCCTTCGTGTTCCGCTGCGTGACGTCGTGGCTGTAGAACTGGCTGAAGATTTCGTAACTGTCGGTGGGGCTGATCTCCGCCGGGTAGGCGCCGTCAGGCGACGGGAACGTCTTCGGGTACTGGATGGCGCAGTAGCTCACCGGCTTCTCCACGTTGAGCCCGCAGTCGTCGTTGGCCTGGCCCGGCGTGCCCCTGTCCCCGCCGGACAGGCTGCCGGTGGAGTCACACCAGTACCAGGCCCGGGCGCTGCCCTTCGTGCCCACGATGCTGGACGCGAGGCTCATGGCCCGCCCCGGCGTCTGGGGGAACGCGCTGGTGTACGTCAGGCTGTCCACCGTCACCGTGCCCTGCTTGAGCGTGATGGAGCCCGTGCTGTCCATGGAGATGTCCGTGCCCCAGGCGTCGTTCCCCGCCACGCCGCCGTTGTTGGCGAAGTTCGCGTTCTGCGCGAGCACCGTGCGGCCTCCCGCCGGCACCAGCAGCGCGTGGCCGTGGTTCACCGTGAACGACGTGGCCGTGCCCGCGCCGTCCACCAGCTCCACCCGCAGGCCATTGGCGTCCAGCAGCTTCGACGTGGTGTTGGTCAGCTCCAGGTACTCCGTGGTGCCCGCGGACGGCGAGTGCATCACCTCCGACAGGACCAGCTCCCCCGCGCCCGGGTGCGGCGCGGTGGTGCACGCGCCCGCGTAGCAGACCGCGTCCGCGCCAGTGCAGGCCTGGAGCGTCATCTCGCCGTCCACGCAGGTCGGCGCGCCGTCCTGCACCACGCACATGGACGCGTAGACCTCCAGCGACGTGCCGTCCTCCGCGCACTGGGACGCGGGCGGCGTGCACACGTAGCCGTCGCACGGGCTGGTGGTGGCCGTGCTCGCCGTGGCCAGCGCGCTGGCGTTGTCCGCGCCGTCGAACACCTTCAGCGCGAAGTGGTACGTCGTGGCCTCCGTCAGGCCGGTGACGGTGAAGGACTCCGCCGTGCCCGCCGTCTTCGGCGCGCTCACGCCCGTCACGAGCGTGGCCGAGTCGAAGTTGGCGTCGGTGATGGCGGACGTGGCGTAGCGCAGCTCGTAGCGCGCGGCCGTGCCCAGGACGCCGTCGTCACCCGGGGCCTGCCAGTCCAGCCGGATGCTGTCGCCAGACACCGCCGTCGCGCTGAAGCCCGCCGCCGCGGCCGGCGCCTGCGTGTCGGTGACGGTCAGGTCTCCGGAGGTCGCGCCCTGGAAGCCGTCCGCGCTCGCCTGGAGCTGATACGTGCCTTCGTCGTCGATGGTGAGGTCGCTGAAGGTGGCCAGGCCGTCCACGAGGGGGCGCGTGGGGATGCCCTGGGCGAACGAGCCGCCCACCAGCGCCAGCTGCACGTCACCCTGCGCGTCGTTGACGGGGTTGCCGTAGGCGTCCAGCGCCCCCTCCTGGATGCTCGCCAGCTCCTGCCGCACCGAGCCCGTCGTGGGCGCGGAGGCGAAGACCAGCCGGCTCGCGCTCGCGGGAACGAGGGTGAACGTGTGCGAGGCCGTGAGCGCCGGCTCCGCCACGTCCGCCACGGAGACCGACTGGCCCCCCACGGTGCGCAGCTCCACGCTGAAGGTGTGGCGGCCCTCGTCCAGCAGGGTGAACGTGTACGCGCCGGGCAGCACCGCCTGCGGATCCGAGGAGGTGAAGGTCACCGTGGAGGCGTAGTCCTTCGCCACGTTGCCGTAGGTGTCACGCGCCACCAGCTCGTAGCCGAGCGGCTGGCCCGCGCCGAAGGGGCCCGCGCTCGCGAGGACCTCCAGGGATGCGGCCGCGATGGCGCGCACCTCCACGTCCACCGTCGCGGTGAGGGCCGTGTTCGCGGTGTCCGTGGCGATGAGCGACTGCGTGCCCGCCGTCTTGAACACCAGGCCGGAGACGGTCTTCTCGCCCTGGTCCGCTGGCGCGAAGACCGCGTCCGCGGGCAGCTCCGCCTGCGCGTCCGACGACGTGAAGCGCACCGTGCCGGAGTAGTCCTGGAGGCGGTTGCCGTGGACATCCGTCACGGACACCGTCACGTCGTTCGCGTCGCCCGCGTCGACCGGCTCCGTGAAGGCCGACAGCACGAGCTTCGCCGCGGCGCCAGCGCCCACCGTGAAGGCCTGGCTCACCTGGGTCAGCGCGCCCGCGGTGGCCGTGAACGTGAACGTGCCCGCCGTGTCCACGTGCAGGCCGGAGAAGGTGGCCACGCCGTCCACCGCCGCCACCGTCACCGGCGGGAAGCCCGGCTGGCCGGTGAGGCTCAGCGTCACCGCCGTGGTGGCCTCGGAGACGACGTCGCCGCTGGAGTCCAACAGCGACACGGCCACGTTCGCGAGGGTCGAGCCCGCGGTGCCATTCGAAGGCTGCTGCGTGAACGCCAGCGTCGAGACCGCCTTGGCGGACACCATCACCCTGAACTCGAAGGAGAAGGCGCCCGCGCTGTCCGCGAGGGTCAGGAGCTGGGGCCCGGCCGTGCGGAAGGTGATGCCCTGGAACTTGAACCGCCCCGCGTCCACGGCGGTGAACGTGTGCGCGGCGGGCAGCGTCGCGGCCGCGTCCGTGGACGTCAGCGCCACCGTGCCCGTGTAGCTCGTCACCACGTTGCCGTAGAGGTCCTCCAGCGTGACCTCCAGGTCCTGGGCCACGCCCGCGGTCGCGAAGTCAGGCAGGGGGTCCAGCCCCAGCCCCTTCACCGCGCCCGGCGCCACCGTGAAGACGGTGCTGGCCACGGGCTCGAAGCCCGGCGCGTTCGCCATGAAGGAGTAGCCAGCGCCCGCCTTCTTCAGCACCACGTCCGGGAAGGTCGCGACGCCGTTCACCGCCGCCACCGTCAGCAGGCCCTCTGGGAACACGATGCCACCGGAGCCCAGCGACAGCGTCACCTCCGCGGCGCTGTCCGTCACCACGGCGCCGGCGCCGTTGCGCACCTCCACCACCAGGCCCTGGAGCGGCTCGCCCGCCACGCCATCCGGCAGCGCCGAGCGGAACGCCAGCGTCCTCACGGCGTCGACGTCGGCGAACTCCACCGTGGCCGTCTGGGTGAGCGTCACCAGCTTGCCGGTGTCGTCCTTCACGGACGCCCTCACCGTCTTCACGCCCGGCGCCGTGGACTTCACGTGCGCCTGCGCCTCGCCGTTGATGCCGGTGACGAGCGCCGGCTCCAGGACGGAGGCCCCCTCCCCCTCCACCGTCACCGACACGGCGCGCCCGGACAGCCGCGAGCCGTCCGCCTTGCGCAGCGCCGTCACCGTGACGAGCGCGGCGTCGTCGCCGTTCGCCAGCACGCCCGTGGGCCGGTCCACCGTCACCGTGGAGGCCTCGGCGTCCACCACGCTCTCCACCTCGGGCGGGGGTTGCGGGGAGACTCCGGAGTCGTTGCAGCCGAGCGACAGCCCTAGACACAGCACGCTCAACCCCAGACAGCGAGCGAGCACAGCAATCCGTGGGGACATGGATGTCTCCGTCCAGCGAGCAGCCCCGCGCGGCAGCGTGCGCATCGCGCGGAGTCGCAGTGCTTTCTAGCAGACATCCTCCGGTCGCCGCGAAACGGCACCCGGGCGTTGCACCTCGGCTGGAATCAGCCGTTGAGGGCCTGGAGCAGCGCGGCGCCGCCCAACAGGGACTGCCCCCCGTCGCAGACCATGATGGCGCCGGTGATGTACGACGCGGCGTCCGACGCGAGGAAGAGGGCCAGCCGGGCGATGTCGTCCGGCTTTCCGAAGCGCTGGAGCGGCAGGGCCTCCGCGAGCTTCTGCCGGGCGCCCTCGGACGGGGCGAGGCGGCTCATGCCCTCGGTGCCTTCAATGGGGCCCGGGGTGATGGCGTTGACGCGCACACCGGCGGCGCCCCACTCGATGGCGAGCACGCGGGTGAGCATGTCCACGCCGGCCTTGGCGGCGCAGACGTGGGCCTGCATGGCCATGGGCAGGTACGCCTGGGGCGCGGAGATGTTGATGACGGCGGCGCCCGGCTTGCGCAGGTGCTCGAAGGCGGCGCGGGACACGTTGAAGGTGCCCAGCACGTCGATGTCCATCACCGCCTTGAAGCCGTTGGAGGACATGCCCAGCGCGGGCGCGGGGAAGTTGCCGGCGGCGCCGCACACCAGCACGTCGAGCTCGCCGTAGGCGTCCCTCACCTGCTGGAGCGACTTCTCCACGGCCGCGTAGTCGCGCACGTCCGCGGCCACGCCCATGGCGGTGCCGTGGGCCGTCAGGCCCTTCACCGCGCCCTCCAGCTTCTCCACGTTGCGGCCGTTGATGGCCACCTTCGCGCCCGCCTTCACCAGCGCGGTGGCGATGCCGAGGTTGATGCCGCTGCTGCCGCCGGAGACGAACGCCGTCTTGCCCTTGAGCAGCCCATCCTTGAACACGCTGTCCGCCATGGAGTCGCTTCCTTTCGAGATCAGCCGAACTCCACGACCTTCTGCCCGAAGAGGCGGTCCACCGCGAGGAGCAAATCGTCGTTCACCTGCACCTTGAGGGTGGTGCCGGAGATGTGCGCCTCGCCCTCGCCCGGGAACAGCACGCTCACCGCCACCGGCGTCGCGCCCGCGTACTTCTTCGCCAGCTCGTTGAGCTTCGCCAGCCGCTCCTCCGTGACGATGTCCGCGGGCAGCCGCAGCTCCAGGCGCTTGGTGCGCTTCTCACGCACGGCCTTGAGGCTCTGGATGTCCTCGACGATGAGCTCCGCGGTGGGCGTGTTCTCGTCGCGCTGGGAGATCTGCACGGTGCCGGTGACGAGGATGGGGTCGTCCGACTTGAGCAGGTGCTCCCAGTGCTCGTAGCCCGGCTTGGGGCCCTGCTTGGACCACTTGCCGTCCTTGCCCATCACGTTGCGCGTGCCGTCCTTGCCGGGGAAGCACACCAGCTCCGTGGAGCCGGACAGGTCCTCGATGGTGACCCACGCCATGCGCTTGCCCGTCTTGGTGGGGCGCTCGCGCAGCACGGTGATGATGCCCGCCACGGTGAGCTTCTCGTCGCGGCGCGCGCGCTGCACGGCGGTGATGGGCCGCGCGTAGCGCTTGAGCTCCTTCTCGTACTGGTACAGCGGGTGGCCGGACACGTAGAAGCCGATGGCCTCCTTCTCGAAGGCGAGGCGCTCCTTCTCCGGCCACTCCTCCACCTGCGCGTAGTCGTCCTTGAGGCCGCCGCCGGTGGACTCGGGGCCCGCGAGCATGCCGAACAGCGAGCTCTGCCCCGCGGCGCGGTCCTTCTGGCTGGAGGAGCCGCGGTTCATCGCGCGCTCGATGGTCTCGAAGAGCTGCGCGCGGGGGCGCTTCTCGAAGTCGAAGGCGCCGGCCTTGACCAGCGCCTCCAGCACCTTGCGGTTGACGCGGCGGCCGTCCACGCGCTCGCAGAAGTCGAAGAGGCTCTTGAAGGGGCCCTCCTTGCGCGCCTCCAGGATGGACTCGATGGCGCCCTCGCCCACGCCCTTGATGGCGCCCAGCCCGAAGCGGATCTTCCCGTCCACCGCGCCGAAGGCCAGGTCGGACTGGTTCACGTCCGGGGGCAGCACCTGCGTGCCCGCCTCGCGGGCCTCGCCGATGTGCTTCACGACCTTGTCGGTGTTGTCCTTCTCGCTGGTGAGGAGGGCGGCCATGAACTCGCACGGGTAGTGGGCCTTGAGCCACGCCGTGTGGATGGTGACCAGGCCGTACGCCGCGGAGTGGCTCTTGTTGAAGCCGTACTCGGCGAACTTCTCCATCAGGTCGAAGATCTCGCCCGCGACCTTCAGGTCCACGTTGTTGTTCTTGCAGCCCTCCAGGAAGCCGGCGCGCTCGGCCTGCATGACCTCGGCCTTCTTCTTGCCCATGGCGCGGCGAAGGAGGTCGGCGCGGCCCAGGGTGTAGCCTCCCAGCACCTGGGAGATCTGCATCACCTGTTCCTGGTAGACGATGACGCCGTAGGTGTCCTTGAGCACCGGCTCCAGCTTGGGGTGCGGATAGGACACCTTCTCCCGGCCGTGCTTGCGGTTGATGAAGACGTCCACCATGCCGGAGTCCAGCGGGCCCGGGCGGTAGAGGGCGCCGGCGGCGATGACGTCCTCGAAGCAGGTCGGCTTGAGCTTCATCACCATTTCGGTGAAGCCGCTGGACTCCATCTGGAAGACGCCGGCGGTGTCGCCGTCCGCCATCAGCTTCCACATCTTCTCGTCATCCAGCGGGATCTCGTGCCGCTTGATGTCCTTGCCGTGGTTGCGGTTCACCAGGTCCAGCGCGTGCTGGATGACGGTGAGCGTCTTCAGGCCGAGGAAGTCGAACTTCACCAGGCCCGCGGCCTCCACCTCGTCCTTGGCGAACTGGGTGATGAGGATCTTCTCACCGGGCGGCTGGTAGACGGGCACGAACTCCCAGAGCGGCTTGTCCGCGATGACCACGCCCGCGGCGTGCATGCCGGGCTGGCGGTGCAGGCCCTCCAGCGCGAGCGCGATCTCCAGCACGTCCTTGGTGGTGACGGGGTTGCCCTCCACCTCGCCGATGTTCTGGGGCTTTTCGATCATCTCCTTGAGGCGAGGCTCCATCTCGATGGCCTCCTTCAAGGTGATGTTGAGGACCTCGGGCACCAGCTTGGCGATGCGGTCGCCTTCGCTGAAGGGCAGGCCGAAGACGCGGCACACGTCGCGCAGCACGCTCTTGGCCTTGAGCGAGCCGAACGTGATGATCTGCCCCACGTTCATCTCGCCGTACTTGCGGCCCACGTACTTGATGACCTCGTCGCGCCGGTCCTGGCAGAAGTCGATATCGAAGTCCGGCATCGACACGCGCTCCGGGTTGAGGAAGCGCTCGAAGAGGAGGTTGTACGGGATGGGGTCCAGGTCGGTGATGCGCAGCGCGTAGGCCACCAGCGACCCCGCGCCGGAGCCGCGGCCCGGGCCCACCGGGATGTTGTGGTCCTTGGCCCAGTTGATGAAGTCCTGGACGATGAGGAAGTAGCCGCTGAAGCCCATGCGCTGGATGACGCCCAGCTCCAGCGTGAGGCGCGCCTGGTACTGCTCGCGGTCGATGGGGTACTGGCCCTCCAGCTCCTTGAAGCGCTGGCGCAGGCCCTCGTAGGCCAGCTCCGACATGAAGCTGTCCGGGGTGTGGCCGTCCGGCACCTTGAACGTGGGGAGCATGGGCTTGCCCAGCTTCAGCTCCACGTTGCACATCTCCGCGATGCGCATGCTGTTGTGCACGGCCTCCGGCGAGTCGGAGAAGAAGCCGAGCATCTCCTCCGGGCTCGTGACGTAGAGCTTGTCGGTGGAGTGGCGCAGGCGCTTGTTGTCCGCGAGCGTCTTGCCGCTGGCGATGCACATGAGCAGCTCGTGCGCCTTCGCGTCCTCGCGCTTGATGTAGTGCGCGTCCGCGGTGGCGACGAGCGGGATGTCCAGGTCGCGCGACAGCTGCTTGAGGTTCTCGTTGGCCTTGTCCTGCTCGACCATGCCGTTGGACTGGACTTCCAGGTAGAAGCTGTCCGGCTCGAAGATGCCCTTGTATTCGGCGGCCACGCGGCGGGCGTGGTCCATGTCGCCGCGGAAGCACGCGCTGGTAACCTCACCGCCCAGGCACGCGGTGAGGCCGACGAGCCCCTTGCTGTGCTCCGCGAGCACCTGCTTGTCGATGCGCGGGTGGTAGTAGAACCCGTTCATGTACGCGGTGGAGGAGAGGTAGCGCAGGTTGGCGTAGCCCTCCGCGTTCTTGGCCAGGAGGATGAGGTGGTGGGCCACCTTCTCCGAGCGGTCCTCGCGCCCCTTGGGGCCGGCGACGTAGGCCTCCAGGCCGAGGATGGGCTTGATGCCGGCGTCCTTGGCCTTCTTGTAGAAGTCGATGGTGCCGAACATGTTGCCGTGGTCCGTCACGGCCACGCTCGACATGCCCTTCTCCTTCACCGTCTTGATGAGGTCCTTCATCCGGATGGCCCCATCCAGCAGCGAATAAAGGGTGTGGAGGTGAAGGTGGGTAAAGGACATGGGCGTTCCGGCTCCCGGTGAAGAAAGAGGCGCCTGAACACTAGAGCCCGCAACCCCTGCTCGCCAGTCCAGTGACGGGCCCGGGAGCAGGAAGGGGGGAGGCCGCGTGCGGGGCCCGGAAAACCGGCCTGGGAGACACCGGGAGCGGAATTTCCGCCCCCCGTCCGTCCGGGCGGAGGGGGGCCACCGTGGGAGGCATGACCACGCTGCCCCAGGATGCCCGCCGCCGCCCGTACACCGCCGACGCTCGCCCGGGCCCTCCTGCCAGGCTGCCGGGCGGGCCGGCGCGTCTTCCTGGCGCGCTACACGCGGTGTGCCCTGCTGGACATGCCACCGGGAGGGCTTCAGGGCCCGGCGAGCGCAGCGGGCGCAGGGGGCCGGGCCTCCATCCGTCGCAGCCCCCGCCATGCGCCGACGAAGGCCAGCGCGCACACCGCCAGCAGCGTCATGACCTTGAGCTTCTCCATCAGCATGGAGTAGCGCCCGTAACCGTTCACCGGTTGGTGCCTGCTTGAAGGGGCTGCCGGGCAGCGTACGGTGGGCGGGGCGGCGCTCGACGGTGTTGGCTGTGACGTGACACACCGCGACTCATGGCGGAACTCGACCCCCGAG